>DATGLU010000828.1:0-4318 GCA_035294045.1 Roseiarcus sp.
CGCGAATATTGGACGTAGCGGCGGTCTCGGCGGCGTAGGTGCGGGCGAGGGCTTCGAGCGCCGCCTTCGAAACGGCGTAAGGACCCCAATAGGCGCGAAAGTCGGCGCGGTGCGCCGCGCCCGACGTGAGGAAGGCGACGCGTCCGTGCGGCGAAGCTCGCAATAAGGGATCGAGCGCGCGGATCAGCCGCCAATTGGCGGTGACGTTGATCGCCAGCGCCTCGTCCCAGCGCTTCGGATCGACATGATGGAGCGGCGACAAGGGGCCGAGAATGCCGGCATTGCCGACGAGAGCGTCGAGCCGCCCCCAGCGGTCGTAGATCGCTCGGCCGAGGCGATCTATGGCGGCGAAGTCGGCGAGATTGGCCGGGACCAGGGTCGCAGGGTTGGCCTCGCCGGGCCTTAGAGCGCGGATCTCGTCGTCGAGCTCTTCGAGCCCGCCCTGGCTGCGCGCCAGCGCGATCACATGGACGCCGGCTTGGGCGAGCGCCAAGGCGCAAGCTCGGCCGATCCCGCGCGAAGCGCCGGTCACCAGCGCGATCCTCGAAGCCGCCGACATCCCCGCATCTCCTTTGAACGACGAAGACGCCTGTAACGGAACTTCGCGCCATGACAAGGCGTTTATGGCGACTGTGGCCGATCGCGGTCGCGGCGGGGGGCGGAGTTGCGTCGGTTTCTCGGCGGGGGATCGTTCAAAATAAGAAGCTTCTAGCGCGCGAGCTTCAGTTCGTTCGCAAGGACTCGTTGTGCAGCCCATTGAATTTCTTCGCCTCTTGTATTTTCTTTGCTCCGACGGGTATTCAATTTGGGCGAAAAAGGCTCTAGTCTCTTGTCGGGTGGAGCTTGGTCGGCTGAAAATGCCGGCGTGGCGGATGGCGCGGCTTCTCGAAAGCGCGCTAAGATGACTTTGGGGAGTCGTATGTCCGAGCGAAAATCCGAACGCCAGTCGGGGCGCACGATTACGCGCGCCGACCTGTCGGAAGCGGTTTATCAGCGGGTGGGATTATCGCGAACGGAATCGGCCGATTTGGTGCAAATGGTGCTCGACGAAGTCTGCGACGCGGCAGTGCGCGGCGAGCCGGTGAAGCTGTCGTCGTTCGGCTCGTTCGTCGTCCGCTCGAAAGGACAGAGAATCGGGCGCAATCCGAAAACCGGCGTCGAAGTGCCGATCCTGCCGAGGCGGGTGATGGTGTTCAAGCCGTCCAACGTGCTCAAGGCGCGGATCAATAACGGCGCGAATGGCGAGGCCAAGACAAAGGACTAAGAGAGGCGGGGCGGCTCATGGACAAGAGTCCCGATGCGTTTCGCACGATTAGCGAGGTCGCGCAGAGTCTCGATCTGCCGCAGCACGTACTGCGCTTCTGGGAATCGCGCTTTCCGCAAATCAAGCCGCTGAAGCGTGGCGGCGGCCGGCGCTATTATCGGCCTGACGACGTCGAGCTCTTACGCGCGATCAAGCATTTGCTCTACAACGAAGGCTACACGATCAAGGGCGTGCAGCGGCTGTTCAAGGAGCAGGGCGCGCGCGCTTTAGCCGCGAAATCTTCCGCCGATGACGAGGCGGTCATCGTCGCCGCGTCGGCTGAGGGCGAGTTCGCCGAGCCGGCCCAAGGCGTGGCGCCGGTTGGCGAAGCCGGGCGGCTTTCGGTCGACGAGTTCGAACTCCTCCACGCCGCTTTGGCCGAGCTCGCCGAATGCGAGCGCATCCTCTCCACCGCCCGCGCGCGGTAAGGCTTGGATTGCCAGTTGCGGGGGCTTTGCCTATAAGGCCGTCATCGGAGTGTAGCGCAGCCCGGTTAGCGCACTAGTCTGGGGGACTAGGGGTCGTGGGTTCGAATCCCGCCACTCCGACCATTTCCGACGGGCGACGATCGGCTTTCCGGCGAGAAGCCATAGAGAGAGCAAGCCCCGCCAGGACCAGGATCACGCCGACGATAAAGAGCGCGCCGAGCTTGTCGCCGAACATCGCAGACGACGCGAGGACGCCCACCACGGGCTGAAGGTACTGGACGCCGGCCGCCGTGCGGGCGGGAACGGCGCGCAGCAAGTTGAGCCACAGGAACAGGCCCGCGACCGTCACCACGACGCCAAGGTAGATGGCGGCCCCGACGCCGTCGACGGTGAGGCGGAACGGAACGCGCGTCATTTCCCAACCCGCCCATGGCGACAAGGCGATGAATCCGAAAAGCGTGCTCCAAGCGGCCACGGCCGCGACTCCGTACGCGGCCGTCAGCTCGACGCTCCAAACGTAGTAGAACGCGATCGCCACCGCCGAGAGCAGCAAGAGGCCGGCGCCGCTGGCGCTGGCTTGAAGCATGGCGGCCGTTTCGTCGCCGTTCCCCGATGCGACGAGCGCAATGCCGGCGAACGCCGCCAGCAAGCCCAAGACCTGCCGGCCGGACACGGCCTGTTTCAGGCGAAGCGCGGCGAAGAGCACAACGAAGACCGGAATGGTCGCCGAGATGATGGCGCCGACCGACGCCGACGCATCGACGACGCCAAGGGTCTGCGCGACCTGGCCGACGCCGATGCCGAGGATTCCGAGCGCGGCGATGCGCGGCAGCGCCCGCCTTGGAAGCCGGCGCTTGCCCGCAGCGAAGAACAGAAGCAAAGGTACGGCGATGGCGAAGCGCAGCGCGGTCAGCGTCAGCGGCGGCAGCGTCAGCAGACCGAGCTTGGTCGCCGGAATCGAAAGCCCCCACATGACGGCGAGCAACAGCATCGCCGCGAAGGTTCGCAGGGAAGGGGGCGCGTGAAGGGCTGAGGGTTCGGCGCGCGGCATCCCGGCGCTTTCGCTCGACATGAAGGAACCGAAAAGAGCGCTTTTCAGGGAAGATTATATGAATGACTAAGAACTCATTCGGCCTTGCGGACAAACGATTTATTGGCGCAGAATGTGTGAGAGAAACTCACGCATATCGCGCTTATGTTCGACCTCCTCCCGCCGCTGCAGACCCTCCGCGCTTTCGAGGCGACAGGACGCTTATTGAGCATGACGCTGGCCGCGCAGGAGCTCAACGTTACCCATGGCGCGGTGAGCCGACAGATCAAGACGCTTGAGAGCCGCCTTGGCGTCGCAATGTTCCGGCGCATGACCCGGCGAATCGCCCTGACCAACGAAGGGGTCGAATTTCACCTCGCCGTGGCCCGGCTGCTGGCGGAGCTGACGAGGGAAGCGGAACGCGTACGCGAGCAGAAGAGCGGGGCGCGATTGACGATCAGCACGAGCATTTCGTTCGCAAGCAAGTGGTTGGCGCCGCGCCTGCATCGGCTCATGGCGCGCCGGCCGGAATTCGATATCCATCTCGACGTCACCGATATGATCGTCGATCTGAATGACGGACGCGTGGATGCGGCCGTGCGTTACGGCCCGGGCCAATATCGGCGCGCGGTCGCCGAACGGATATTGGAAGAGACGGTGACGCCGGTATGCAGTCCCGCCTACCGCGCGCGCATGGGCGGGTTGCCGACGATCGCAAGTCTTGCCGGTTGTACCTTGCTCCATGAAGATCGCATGCTGGCCAATTGGGAAAGATGGTTTGCGCTCGCGGGAGTGGCGGGCGTCCAGAGCCGTCGCGGCCCCGCCTATAGTCACGGCAGCATGGCGATCGAAGCGGCCATTCGGGGGGAAGGAGTGGCGCTCGGGCGCAGCGCTCTGGTCGCTGAAGACGTCGCCGCCGGGCGCCTGGTCGCCCCGTTCGCGCAGATCCGGCTCAAGGCCGAGCGCGGCTACGACCTCGTCTACGGCGAGGGCAGTCAGAAGCACCCCAAAGTATGCGCCTTGCGGGACTGGCTCGCTGACGAAGTCGGGCAATTCCTTGCGGATGGCCAGACTGGCGCCGCCTGAAGTCCTGCCGACGTGGTTTCGTAATCGATCCAAGATTCGCATAAGGTATATTATGGAACTAAAAAGTATGCTCGGGCAGAACCGAAGTAGCTTTCGACGACCGATCTTTTATCTGCCTTTTCAACATCCTGACTGCGGTTTCTAGCGTACAGCCGCAGGAAATCAGCCACGATCAGAACCCGTCGATCCGCATCCCATCATAAGCCGGCTCGACATTTTCAGGCAGGCGCCGGCGCAGCTCCTCATAGTCGAGGTCGGTGTGCAGATTGGTCACGACGGCGCGGCGCGGCCGCATCCGCTCGACCCAGGCCAAGGCTTCGTCGAGCGAAAAATGGCTGGGATGCGGCTTGTAGCGTAAGGCGTCGACAATCCAGACATCGAGCCCTTCCAGAAAGCTGCAACTCTCCGGGCCGATCGCATTCACGTCGGGCGTATAGGCAAGGCCGCCGACCCTCAGGCCGAGCGCTTTGA
>DATGLU010000829.1:0-3826 GCA_035294045.1 Roseiarcus sp.
GACGGTGAGGACGCTCACGCGCGGATCGCGTCCAGCCCCTTCCAGTCGAACGCGATCCCGTGTCCCGGCCGGCTTGGCGCGATGGCGAAGCCTTCTTCGATGCGCAACGGCTCGGCGATGTAGCGCTCGAGGCCGAAGCCATGCGCTTCGAGATAGCTGCGGTTCGGACAGGCCGCGAGCAGATGCACGGTCACGTCATGCGCGCCATGGCTGGTCACCGGCAGGTTGAACGCCTCGGCGAGATGGGCGATTTTCATGAACGGCGTGACGCCGCCGCAATTGGTCACGTCCGGCTCGGGAAAGGTCACCCCGCCGCAAGCGATGTAATGCTTGAACTCCCAGAGCGTGCGCAGATTCTCGCCGGCGGCGATCGGCAGGCCGCCCTCGCGGACGATGCGCGCATGGCCTTCGGCGTCTTCCGGCGCGGTCGGCTCTTCGAGCCAGGTCAGATCGGAAGCTTGCAGCGCCCGGGCGGCGCGGATCGCCTCGTCGACCGACCATTTCATGTTGGCGTCAGCCATCAGCGGAAAGCCGTCGCCGAGATGGGCGCGCATGGCCCTGACGCGCTCGACATCTTCCGCGAGCCGCTTGCGGCCGACTTTCATCTTGATGGCGCGAAAGCCCTTGGCGAGATTGCCGTCGGTCTGGCGCAGCAATTGATCGAGCGGCAGATCGAGATCGATGCCGCCGGCGTAGCACGGGACTTTCGGATCGAAGCCGCCGAGAAAATTCCATAAAGGGAGCCGCGCGCGCTTGGCCTTAAGGTCCCACAAGGCCATATCGAAGGCCGAGATGGCGAGAACGGTCGGCCCGCCGCGTCCGCCATAATGCAGCGCCCACCAGGCCTTGCGCCACAGCCTCTCGATGTCGTCGGCTTCTTCGTCCGCGAAGAGTTCGACGATTTCGCGGTTCAGCACCGCATCGACCGCCGCGCCGTTGCGCCCGACGGTGAAGGTGTAGCCGACGCCCTCGGCGCCGTCCGCATCACGGATGCGAATCGTGTTGAGCTCGAAAGCGCGCATTTCGCCATGCGTGCTGTCGGTCAGCACGATCGGCAGCGGAATGCGATAGAAGCCGGGTTCGATCGCGGCGATTTTGGCCATGCGGGGTCTTTCGGAGGCTAGATCAGGCGGGCGGGAAAATGACGGCGCCGAAGGGAAAAGGCAAGCGACGCGCGCCCTGTCATTCCCGCGCAAGCGGGAATCCAGTTTGACCTATCCTTCGCGCGCGGCGCCTCTCTGGATTCCCGCTTGCGCGGGAATGACAGGAGCGTTCCTTACGCCCGCACTTCCTGGCGCTGGAAGGAGATATAGGCCAGCGTGAAGAGCAGCACCATCGCGGCGAGCAGGCCGGTCAATTGCGGCCAGATCAGCAGCAGGCTCTGGCCGAAAGGCAAAGGCGAGCCGGTGATCATGCCCTCGACATCGCTGGACAGTACGGGGCCGAGCGCCTTGGTCGAGGGATCGAGAATCGCCAGCGTCGATTCGGCGAAGAGCCGGTTGGGCGATAGGCGGCTGATGTCCATGCCGACATTGATCGCATGAAGCTGCGAGAACGGATCGAACGGATTGACCGGCGCGATCCACAGCGTGACGATCGGCACGATCATCTGCCAAAAGAAGGCGAAAAGCAGCCAGATCGCCAGGCAAGCCAAGGCCGCGGTCGCCGCCGAGCGGAAGGCGATCGACAGCAGCATGGCGAGGGCGAGCCAAACGCCGCCATAGGCGATGGCGGCGGCGAGGAAGGCCAGGCCGCGCAGCACCTCCTCGCCGCTCGGCGGCAAGCCGAGGAGCAGGATGCCGAGGCCGACCAGCAGCAGCCACAACGCCACCAGCATCACCGCCAGCGTGATCAGGCCGGCAAGGAACTTTCCGAACAGCAGCGCATCGCGATAGATCGGCTGCGCCAGAATGCGGCTCATCGTGCGGCGATTGAACTCGCTGGAGATCGAATCGAAGCCGAGCGCGATCGCGACGATCGGGATCAAAAAGCCGAGGAACGAGACGAAGGACGGCAGCGGCGCATGCGCCGTGGTGAAGAGGCGCAGAAACACGAACGGATCCTGGCTGATCGTCGCCCTCACCCCGCCGATCGTCGCGTAGACCGCGCCGATTCCGGCGACGAAGACGAGGAGCTCCAACAGCCGCATGCGCGCGCTGGAGAGATTGTCGGCGAGCTCCTTCATGGTCACCGCGCCGAGCCCGGCAAAGGCGGAGCCCTCGCGCCTTGTCGCGCCCTCCTGCGAGGCGGCGCGCTGCGCCATTGTCGCCGGAGCGGGCCCGGCCAAGGCGGAGCCTTCACGCGGCATCGCGAACCTCCTCGAAATAGCGGGCATAAACGTCGGCGAGGCTGGCGTGACCGGCGGCGATCATGGTCAGGCTTCCGCCGGCCTCGACCACCGCACGGGCGATCGCGGCGCGCAAATCGCCTTTCGCCTCGACGACGAGCTGGCCGTCCTCGCGGGCGACGCGCGTCACGCCGGGGACTTTGGCGACGGCCTCCTCGAGCCCGGCCCCTTCGGCCTCCACCCGGATGACATGCGAGCCGCCAAGCACCTCGCTCAAAAGATCGCTGACCCGTCCCATCAGCCCGATCTTGCCACGGCTGAACAAGGCGACCCGGTCGCAGATCGACTGGACCTGGTCGAGCAGATGCGAGGACAGCATGATCGTCACGCCGTCGGCCTTCAGCGAGCGGATGAGATCGAGGAATTCGCGCGTCGATTGCGGATCGAGACCGCTGGTCGGCTCGTCGAGAATGGCGAGGCTCGCCCGCTTCATCAGGATTTCGGCGACGGCGAGGCGCTGGCGCATGCCGCGCGAATAGGTCTTGACCCGCTTCTCCGCCGCCTCGGAGAGGCGCACGCGTTCGAGCGCTTGGGCGATGCGCGCATCGGCCTCGCGGCTCGACAGGCCGACGAGCCGGGCGATGTAGCGCAAATTGGCGGCGCCGGAGAGGTCGTCATAGAAGCCGAGCTGGTCGGGCATATAGCCGGCGCGGCGCTTGACTTCGAGCGGCTGGCGCAGGGGATCGAAGCCGGCGACGCGGGCGAAGCCCGATGTCGGCTCGGTCAGGCCGAGCAGCATCAGGATCGTCGTCGTCTTGCCGGCGCCGTTCGGGCCGAGCAGGCCGAACACTTCGCCCTCTTCGATCGCCAGATCGAGGCGATCGACCGCGAGCGTCGACCCGTAGCGCTTGGTCAGCGCCTGCGCGCGGACGATCGGCTCGCTCATCGCCGGCCGAACCTGCGCACCGCGCCGACAAGAACCAGGAGCGCCACGCCGATCACGCCGATTCCGGCGACGCCCCACATCGTCGAGGTGAGCACGGTGACGCGGTAATTCACCGATTGCGACAGGCCGCCGCCCGAGGCGGTCATCGAGATCATGTAGTCCCCGTCGATCGCCTTGGCGGGCGGCGTCACCTGGGCGGTGACCTTCTGCTCGCCATTGACCGGGATTTCGCGGATTTCCTTCGGCTCGAAGCTGATCTTCCAGCCGCTCGGCTCGGACGCGCTGACCTTGATGTCGCGCGCCGGCGCGCTGCCGGTGTTGCGCAGGACGAGCGGGAAATTGGTCTGATCGCCCGCATAGGCGGCGCCGCTCAGGAGATCGTTCTGGCCGGTGAGCGAAAGTTCGGGCTGTCCGGCAATGTCGAGCGTCAGCTTGGTTTCGGTCTTGGCCTTATCGCCGACGAAATCGACCGGGATCGGATATTGCCCGGCCTTCACATCGGGCGACGGCTTGATCGAGACGGTCACGTCCTTGCTCTCGCCGGCCTTGAACGGAAGGCTGGTCAATTCCTGCGAGCCATAGCCTTCCTTGAA
>DATGLU010000830.1:0-2974 GCA_035294045.1 Roseiarcus sp.
GGCGTAGGCCGCGGCGGCGCCCGCTTTGCGGCGGATTTAAAGGGAAGGATTGCGACTCGGCTCGCCGCCGCCTGAATTTCCCACTGAACTTTTGTCGAAATCGACGGTTGTTGGGCGCGTCGGCTCTCCCATGAAGGCGAGTGATGGATACGCGCTTTTCCCGTTATTGGACCTGGTCGGAAGCCTTCGAGCTGCTGGCCCGCGCCGACCGCATGCACCGGCAGTTTTTCCGGCCGGTCGGCTCGCCCTCGCCGGTCTCCTGGGAGCCGCCGGTCGACATGATCGAGACGGAGCGCGCCGTCTTGGTTCTCGTCGCCTTGCCTGGCGTCGACCTCGGCGAGGCGAAAGCCTCGCTCGAAGGCGACGAACTGGTTTTTTCCGGCACGCGGGAATTCCCGCCGGAAATGCAGACGGCCGCCATTCATCGGCTGGAACTCCCCCAAGGTCGCTTCGAACGGCGGGTCCGCCTGCCGCCCGGCCGTTATGCCTCCGTCCGCCGCTCCGAGTCGAAGGGCTGTCTTCTGATCACCTTGGAAAAAGCGGGAGCCTTCAATGGCTGACGCTGACCTTAAGGGCGCATCGTCCGACAATGCCGGCGCGGGCGCCGGCGCCTCGCCGCCGCTTCCCGCCGACGCGCTCATCATCGTGCCGGTGCGCGGCCTGGTTCTTTTTCCCGGCATGGTCCTGCCGATCGCGCTCGGCCGGCCGCGCTCGATCCTGGCGGCGCAACGGGCGGTGCGCGAGCAGCGGCCGGTCGGCGTGCTGATGCAGCGCAACGCGGAGGCCGAGGACCCCATCCCCGTCGACATGCATCGGATGGGAACGATCGCCAACATCGTCCGCTATGTGACGACCCCGGACGGCGCCCACCATCTGGTCTGCCAGGGCGAGCAGCGCTTTCGCGTCGTCGATTATCTGAACGGCTGGCCGTTCTTCGTCGCGCGCGCGGAACGGATTCCTGAGCCTTCGGCGCTCTCCGCCGATATCGAGGCGCGCTTCGTCCATCTGAAAGGCCAGGCGCTCGAAGCCCTGCAGCTCATCCCGCAAGCGCCGCCGGAGCTTTCCGCCGCCATCCAGAACGCCGAGTCGCCGGCCGCTTTGGCGGATATGGTCGCGACCTTCATGGATGCGACGCCCGACGAGAAGCAGGAAATTCTCGAAACGATCGACATCATTCCGCGCCTCGATCGGGTCTCCCGCCTCCTCGCCCATCGGATCGAAATCCTGCGCCTGTCGCAGGAGATCGGCCGCGAGACGAAGGCTTCGCTCGATGCGCGCAACCGCGAATTCCTGCTGCGCGAGCAGATGGCGGCGATCCAGCGCCAGCTCGGCGAGACGGACGAAGGCAAGGGCGCGGAAATCGCCGAGCTCGAAAAGGCGATCGCCAAGGCCAATATGCCGAAAGAGGTCGAGGACCAGGCGCGCAAGGAGCTGAAACGCCTGCAGCGCATGCCCGAAGCGGCCGGCGAATACGGCATGGTCAGGACCTATCTCGACTGGCTGATCGAACTGCCCTGGGCTCTGCCGGAAGAAGCGCCGATCGATATTGCGGCGGCGCGCCGCATTCTCGACGAGGACCATTTCGGACTCGAGAAGATCAAGCGCCGCATCGTCGAATATCTCGCCGTGCGCAAGCTCGCGCCGGGCGGCAAGGCGCCGATCCTGTGCTTTGTCGGACCGCCCGGCGTCGGCAAGACGTCCCTCGGCCAATCGATCGCCCGCGCCATGAACCGCAAATTCGTGCGGGTGAGCCTTGGCGGCGTCCATGACGAGGCGGAGATTCGCGGCCACAGGCGCACCTATATCGGCGCGCTGCCCGGCAACATCATCCAGGCGATCCGCAAGGCCGGCGCGCGCAATTGCGTGATGATGCTCGACGAGATCGACAAGCTCGGCGCCGGGATTCAGGGCGATCCCGGCTCGGCTTTGCTGGAAGTGCTCGATCCCGAGCAGAACAATACGTTCCGCGACAATTATCTCGCCGTTCCCTTCGATCTTAGCCGGGTCGTCTTCATCTGCACGGCGAACATGCTCGATACGATTCCGGGGCCGCTGCGCGACCGCATGGAGATCATCAGCCTGGCCGGCTATACGGCGAGCGAAAAGCTGCAAATCGCCCGCCGCTACCTCGTTGCGCGTCAATTGGAGGCGAATGGGCTGAAAGCCGATCAGGTCGCCATCGCCGACGACGTGCTTGAAACGATCATTCAGCACTATACGCGCGAGGCGGGCGTACGAAATCTCGAGCGCGAAATCGGCCGGGTGCTCCGGCAAGCGGCGATGCGGATCGCCGAGGGCGAAAGCGGTCCGATCGCGATTTCGTCCGCCGATCTCGCGGCCATTCTCGGGCCGCCGCCCTTCGAGAACGAAGTCGCGATGCGCACCAGCGTTCCCGGCGTCGCCACCGGACTCGCCTGGACGCCGGTCGGCGGCGACATTCTGTTCATCGAGGCGACCGCGACGCCAGGCAATGGCCGTCTGATCCTGACCGGCCAGCTCGGCGAAGTCATGCGCGAAAGCGCGCAGGCCGCGCTCAGCATCGTCAAAAATCGCGCCGTCTCGTTGGGAATCGACCCCAATCGCTTCGAGAAGACCGACATCCATATCCATGTGCCGGCCGGCGCGACGCCAAAGGACGGACCGAGCGCCGGCGTCGCGATGTTCATGGCTCTGGTCTCGCTGCTGACGGAAAAGACCGTACGCAGCGATACCGCGATGACCGGCGAGATCAGCCTGCGCGGCCTCGTCCTGCCGGTCGGCGGCATCAAGGAAAAGGTCGTCGCCGCGCACCGCGCCGGGATCAAGCGCGTCATGCTGCCGGCGCGCAACCGCAAGGATTACGAAGAGATTCCCGAAGAGGTCCGCGAGCAGATGGAGTTCGTCTGGCTCGAACGGGTTGACGACGCGGCGACGATTGCGCTTGAGGCCGCGGCGCCGGAAAACGCGACGCGGAAATCGGGGTAAAACCGCCTTC
>DATGLU010000831.1:0-10232 GCA_035294045.1 Roseiarcus sp.
GCCCGCCGAGCATCTCAATTTAACCGGCAATACGACGATCATATTTCCGGCGAAGGAATTGCTCCCGCGGCTCAAGCTCAAAGACTCCGCTCTGGCCTGCCGCTTGGCCAAGGCTGCGCCTGGAGTCCAGTTGCTGCGCCAATATCTCGACGTCGCACAGCGCAATGGCGCGTTGACGACCGCCGCCGAGCAGCAGCTCTTCGCTGCTCATATCTACGATCTTGTCGCCCTGGCTTTGGGCGCCAATACAGAGACGATCGAGCAAGCCGCCCGCGGCGGCGTGCGCGCCGCGCGGCTCAAAGCCGCGAAGGACTTTATCGATGGCCATTTGTTCGAGCCGGGCCTTTGCGATCAGACGGTCGCGGCGCATCTCGACGTATCGGACCGCTATGTGCGCATGTTGTTTGCGGACGAGGAGACGAGTTGCAAGGCTTATATCGATGCGCAGAGGCTCGCCAAGGCCTATGCGATGCTCTCAAACCCGGTTCAAGCGCGCTTGAAAATCATCGATCTCGCCTATCGTTGCGGCTTCAACGACATCTCGACCTTCAATCGCGCCTTCCGCGCTCGTTACAATGTTACGCCTTCCGACGTTCGGGAGAAAGCGCGGCGAGGAGAAGAAGCCGACGCCCGGCATGAGACCGAGGTCAACCCGAAGTAAACCACCTCAGCGAGCAGGCAGCCGCTTGCTCATATGCAACGCGGCGATTGTCAAAGGCGCAAAAAGTTCACGAGGCGAGGCGCTTCGTGCGCTCGGTCATGAAGCGCGCGAGGTCTTCGCCGGACATCGGCTTGGCGAAGGCGTAGCCTTGCAGAATGTTGCAGCCGATATCGCGCAGCAATCGGGCGTGCTCCAACGTCTCGACGCCCTCGGCGACGATCTCGATGTCGAGCGAGCGGCCGATATCGACGATCGACTGAACCAGCCGGCGCTGCGGCTCGGAGCGGACGATCGGCGTCACGAGCTGCCGGTCGATCTTCAATCGCCTCGGCTTGATCTTGGTCAGGCTGACGATGGAGGCGTAGCCGGTGCCGAAATCGTCGATCTCGACATCGATTCCGAGCGCCTTGAACTGGTCGATGGCGCCCGAGACGCGATCGTCGCGCTCGTCGAGATAGATCGTCTCGACAAGCTCGAAGGACAATATGCCCGGCTCGATCTTTAGATCGCGCAGCTCGTTCAGCAGGCCCTCGTCGTGAAGGCGGCGGAGAGACACATTGACGGAGAAGCGCGGCAGGCCGAAGCCGCGGCCGCGCCAGGCGCGGAACTGCTCGAGCGCTTGGACGAGGACCGCGCGGTCGATTGCGCCGATCACCGTCAATTCCTCCGCAGCGGCGATGAACTCGGCGGGCGCGACAATGCCGCGCGAGGGATGGCGCCAGCGCACCAGGGCCTCGACGCCGACGATTTGATGGCTGCGCGCGTCGAATTGCGGCTGATAGAACGGAATGAACTCGCCGCGCTCCAAGCCGCCGATAAGGCTGTCGGCGGTCCGCTTGGCGCGCAGGATCTCGGCTTGCAGAGCTTCGGAGAAGAACTCGAACCGGTTGCGGCCGCGGCTTTTGGCGCGATAGAGCGCGAGGTCGGCGTTGACGAGCAGGCGCCGCCAATCGATGGCGGCGCCGAAAGCTCCGGCAATGCCGATGCTCATGCCGAACCGGCACTCGTGGCCTTCGTAGCGCGGCGGCTTGCGAACGCTGTCGATCAGTTTGCTCGCGAGGCCTGAAAAGCCGCTCATGCCGGCTTCCGTCCGGCAAAGAATGACGAATTCATCGCCGCCGATCCGGGCGGCGAAATCGCCCTGGCGCAGATGGCTTTGGATCATTTGCGCCGTGTAGATCAGCATCGCATCGCCCGCGGAATGGCCGAGCGTGTCGTTGATCTGCTTGAAGCCGTCGAGATCGATGTGCAGCAGCACGATTCCGGCGTTAGGCTTCGCGCCGCGCGTCGAATATTCTTCGAGGACACGTTCGAGATACATCCGGTTCGGCAGCCGGGTCAGGAAATCGTGCAGCGAATTGTGCTCGATGCGGGCGCGCGCCGCTTCGAGCTCGGCGTTGCGCGCCTCGGTCAGCGCCTTGGACCTGGTCAAAGCCTCGGTCATGGCGACGTCGGCCGTCACGTCCCAATTGACGCCGACGATTTGCGTCTGCGCGCCAGGCGCGGAATAGACTTTGCCGATCGCGCGGATGACCCTCGTCTGCCCGCCGCCGAGATTCAATCTGAACTGGGATTCGTAGCGGCCCTTGGCTTGGATGGCCTCGTCGAATTCTTGAATGGCCCGTTCGACATCGGCGTCGTCGAGCCGCTCGCGCCAATGCCGATATTCGCGCGGCCCGCGATCGCATGGATAATTGTACAGCTCGTTCATGCGATCGTCCCAGACGAGCTCTTGCGTGTCGATGTTGAAATCCCAAACGCCGACCTTCGAGGCGTCGAGCGCCAGTTCGAGGCGGCGCGACAGGCGCTCCAACTCGCTTTCGCGAACGCGCAAGGAGAGCGAGTGGTCGCGACGCTCCTCGACCAGCCGGCCGAAGAGCCAAGTCGGCAAGATGAAAAGGACGCCGGCGACGAGAACGCCGAGCAGCAGGAGCCATCGGTCGGGCGGCGAATCGCGCCATCCGCCCTTCGGTCGGGCGGCGATTTGCCAGGAGCCGGACGGCACCCTGATGTCCATCGTGATCGGACGGTCGGTCACGACATGGGGATCGCCGTAGAATTGCCGGCCATGCTTGCCGAGCGCGTCCACGCCGGTGATCGCGACCTCGATCGGCAGATTCGGATCGAGCAGCCCGGCGTCGCGGTACAGTCCGTCGACGTCAATGACGGCGGAGATGATGCCCCAGAAGCTCTTGGCGCCGCCGGGCTCGTTCGCAAAGACCGGAAATCGGGCGATAAGGCCTTTGCCGCCTTGCACCAGATCGACGGGGCCGGCCAAAACCACGTCGCCGCTGCCGCGGGCGCGTAAAGCGGCGTCCCGCTGTGTCAGGCTCTTGCGATAGTCGAGCCCAAGGGCCTTTTCGTTGCCCTGCAGAGGATATTGCAGCGAGACGACGAGGCCCGGCGCCCCGGCGATGTTGCGGATCTGCGAACGGCTCTTCAGGAGGTTTGCGACGAGTTCGCCATAGCGCTCCTGGGTGATGTTCGGCTCGGTCGAGATGGCGCTGACAAGGCCGCGGACAAGCTGGACATTGCCGTTGATGTCGCCTTCGAGCTTGGCCTGGATCAGGCCAAGCTCGGACAGAACCTCGGCGCGCGAGCGCTCCTCGAAAAGCTGATTGTTCTGATGATCGGCGAATGCGCCGCAAATGACGACCGCCAGCGCGCTGATCGCCATCGGCGCGTATTTCAGCCCGAGGAAGCTGCGCAATTTTCGAACCAAGCCCACGGCGATTTCTGCGTTGCGTTTATCGTCGGGCCGCCTTCAGTCGCCCAAGGCAAGATCGCCGCTTCGCCGTTAACTCATCGATTAACGGTTTGGACAAAAGCCGATGAATTCGCCGTAAACCTTAACAAAGTCTCATGCGGCGCCTTCGGATCTTCAAGTCTGCAAAGCGCCGCCTAGCGCAGCGCCCAACGGAAAGCGCGGCGCAGCTCCTTGACGCCGTCCCTCTCATACCAACGGCCATGCGCCAGGATGACTCTCTCCGGCCCCCAGGCGATCATGCGCTCGACCGCGGCGCGCACGTCGCTCCGCCCGCGCGCAAGAGTGAGCCGCATGTCGCGCGGCGTTTGCCCGTCTGGGTCTTGGACGCCGCCGAGCCGCGTCAGCCAGCGCATGACAATCGAGCCGAGCTTGTTTCGCTCGAAATTCTCGATCAGGTCGGTCAAAATAAGCGTCGCGCTGCGATGATGGAAAAAGACGATCTCGGTGAAATATCCGCGACCGACCGGCAGCGTCGAGATTTCGTCGTCCCACGGATAGCCGCGCTCTTGATCCAGCCCGCGGTGGGCGAAATCGATGCGGTTTCGCGCTTGCTTTTCGACGCCTGGCGCAAGATAGACCTGCGCCTTGGGAAACGCGGTTCGCCAGTCGGGAATCCACCAGTAGTGCAAGCGATTGGGGCCGAGGATCCACGCGACCTCGCCGGCGGCTTCGACCTCCGCTCTCAACGAATCGGAGAGCGGCGTCGGCGAATGGACGAAGAGCCGGTTTCCGCGAAGACGGACGATCGTCATCCGCGTCGGAAACGGCGCCTTGGCCCAGCGCAGGCCGAAGCGAATGATCGGCCCGTCGACGATCCATACATCCGGCGCGACCGGCTTCATCGTGTTGAGCGGCGGATAGACGCCGTGCGCATCATCGTTCATTGCTGGACCGATCGAACCTCAAGTCGGAGGCGCCCGCTTAGCGGCCGCCCATGGCGGCGATAAGGCCGCTCAGGGCTGCCGCCGCAGCCGCGCAGTCGCCTCGATCTCGACCTTCATTTCCGGCCGCAGCAGGCCGGACACGACAAAAATCGACGCCGCCGGCCGGATCGCGCCATAGACCTCGCCCTGCACTTTCAGCACCGGCTCGCAATAGGCCGGGCTGGTGACGAAGGTCTGCAGCCGCACGATGTCGGCGAGCCCGCCGCCCGCCTGCGCGAGCACGCCGGCGATGGTTCTCGCGATATTGCGCGCCTGCTCGGCGACGTCCTCCGGCATCGTCATCGTCGCGTAGTCATAGCCGGTCGTGCCGGAAACGAAGACCAGCTCGCCATCGATCACGGCGCGCGAATAGCCGAAATCCCGCTCGAACGGCGAGCCGGAGGAGATGAGGCGGCGGGACTTCCCTTGATCTTCATGCACAGATATAAACCCGTCTTAAAGTTGCTGAGATCGACGGCGACTCGCCAGGAATTCTCATTTGGCCAACGAACCTGAAAGCCTGATCCTCGAAATGCTCCGCGCAATGCGGGCTGAGATGGGCGATATGCGCGGGAACATGGCCACAAAGAACGACCTATCGGAGCTTCGGTCCGAACTCAACTCTTTGCGCGCCGACATGGCGTCCGACTTGCTCGCGACGCGCAAGGAGCTCGGCGAGCAGATTGTCGGCCTCCGCCGCGCGGTGATTGAATACCACACCTCGACGATCGGCCACGGCATTTTGATCAGCGAGCTTGAGGCGCGCGTGCGGCGGGTCGAACAGCATCTGAATCTGCCGCCTATCGACGCGCATTAGAGCCGATAGGGCAAGCTGAAGCGCCCGAACGACGGCCGCGCCGGGATCAGGCGCGACGTATCGTGTGACTTAAGGCAACGCAGCTTCCAGATCGCTTTGCCACGCCAAATCCTGTAGAAGAATTCTGAACCGCATGCTCTCCGGCGAGTCGCCGAATAGCTCGACCTCGCCGGCTTCCTTGCCCAGCGTGTAGGCGTCTTCTAGCAATTTGAAAAACTTCGCCTTGAACTCAGTATCTTCACTCCCTTCCAGATGCTTGCCTTTGGTTTCGAGGACGAGCAACCGTGCGATATCCTTGGTTTCGTCAAGACGGATGAGGAAATCCGGATAAACCTTGCTTCTCATCCACCCTTGTAGGCCCCACTCTCGACGCGCCGCGATTCTCCACCACCAAGTCACGGCGTCTTTGGCATCCACGTAGAGCGCGACATCAGCCTCAAAGTTATTGAAGTCTTTACGATAGACGCGCTCGTAGAGGGCCCGATCCAGCGGCTTGCCCCCGGAATGCAAGAGCGGGAGTTGGGCGTCGCCCGATGCGATATGCGTCGTGTAGCGCTCGACAAATTCGAAGTTCAAATCGTCAAGCGGCGCAGCGAGGAGCTTGAAGACAATATCGCCGGACAGGACCTTTTTCCGAAAAGCCTGTTCGGCAGCGGCTTCGACTTGCTTCTGGATGTCCCGCTTTATGTTTTCCACGAGCATCAGCCGAGCGACGTTAATCTCTTCGTCTTTGGCGCGTTTGCGTAACGCCGCGATTGCCTCATCCAGAATACGGGCGCCCTGCCAAGGGTTCGGCACGATATCGAGCATCCGTCGAACTAGCCCTGGCCGATCCAATGGCGAATCGACGATTACCGCGTCCGCGGCGGAGCTGGTCAGATCGAATCCAGCTCCCGCCGCAAGGTCGACTGCAAAAGCCTCGCGCTTGCTTATATCGTAGGCTGCGAGGCTGAATGTGTCTGCTTCGCGCCATTTCAGCTTCTCGAAGTCGACGCACGCCAAAACGTCTGCTTCGTAGTCAAGATCACGGTATTTCTTCTTGCCGTCGCGATGGAGGACGCGGGGAACCATAATGCGACTGCCTCGAAATTCCCTTCGAAACCGCATCTCGATTTCCGGATTTCCGGCCGAGCCTTTGCCAGTCCTAATTTCGCCGGCTAAATCTCCCATCCCTTCGGCTTCCAGACCGCCTTTGATGCGCTCGACCGCCTCGCCCACCTCCACGTCCGCGCAAAAAACGTGCGCCTCATCCAACATCTCGATTCCGGTTCGCGCGGCTTGAGGCTGACGAAGCACACGGCCAATCATCTGCGTCAGCGCGGTCTTGGCCGTGCCTTTGCTGAGGATCGCCAGCACATAGGCAAAGGGGCAATCCCAACCCTCACGCAAGGCGTCTTTCGTGATGATGACGCGCACAGGACAGTACGGCGAGAGGAGATCGTCACCCTTCAGCTCCTTCACTTCCGCTGTCTGACGGCGGATCGCCTCCGCCGGCACGCCAGCTTTTTGCGTCAGAAATTCGAAGGCGTCTTCGGAATGGACAAGCTCCCCGGCTCTATCGCGCTGGTCCTTGCCTGTGCGGTCGACACGGATCACCATGATTGGACGAATGTAACGGCCGGCCGTATCCTGATATTTGCGCGCGCTCCTTTCCAGCTCCCCGAGACGATCCAAAGCGTTCTGCAAGGTGGTTTGCCAGCGCAGCTTCCGTCCGACTTCGAGACGGATCGGCAGCTTGATCATCTCCTCATCTTTCAACGCGCGTCCGCTGACATTGACCAGAATATTGGAAAGCGAACGGTCCGGCGTCGCGGAGAGTTCGAGGAGGAAGCGCGGGTTGAGCGAAGCCAGAGTCCCGCGCGCCATCTCCGAATAGGCGCGGTGGCCCTCGTCGAGCACGATTATCGGCCTAATCAGGCGCAGCGTGTTGCCAAGGCTTTGCTTGATCCAGCCGACACTCTCGCCGCCTAATGCCGCTTCCGCAAGATCGGCTTGCTCAAGGTTCGAAACCCGTTTCAAGAGAGCAGCGCGAGCAATCGGATCGTCTTGGGGGAAGAAGCTGGTATATTGTCCAGAGTCGCGAAAAACCTTGAGCGTCTCCTTGTCCTTTCGACCGGTCGATTGCAACATCAACAGGAGGACGCAAAGCCTTTGTTCGACGTCCGCCTTGGCGAAACCATCGAGCTTTTCCAGAACCTTGACGCGTCCTCCGCTCGCGCGATCGAGCGCCTGTCGGATCGGATTGCCGCGATCCGTAAGTTGCGCCTTGGTCTGCGCATAAATCGCCTCGGAAGGCACGATCCACAACACGAATCCCGATGTTTGACGGAAGTGGCTGACAAGGATGCGATCCACGGCATGCGCAGCAAGCAGTGTCTTACCGCCGCCGGTCGGCAATTTCAGACAAACATATGGAATCGAGCGGCCGACGCCATCCTTCAAAGAGCGCCATGGATCGGGCGAAGCAGCGACCCTGTGAGCCTGCGCCGCTGCCCACGCCGTATCGACAGGATCGCCCAGCATGGCGATAATTTTTTCTCGCGTTGCGGCGGGCAGCTTATCTATATCAAATAGTTCTTGCGCCCGTTTGTCGTCTTCGGCGCGGAGAATTTTGAGGTACGTCGAGAGCGTATCCAGCGCGCCAGTCTGATAGTCTTTAAGACGCATCGGGCGCCTCGCCGAGCACGCGGTGGACCGAGTAGGGAAGCTGGCAGAACGTTATGCCTCTCTTCGTCAACTCCGCCTGCGCCATGAACTTACTGGCCGCATATACGAGCGACGGCGCGCCCTTTGCGCTCTTCGCGATTTTCTGGGCGAGCGGCATAGAGAGCGCCGCCTGATTGCTCCGCATAAATTCTAGGTTGGGCCTGTAGATCAGGTAGATCCGATATCCACCTGCTTGAGCTACGAACCAGTCTTCGCGCGGTTCGCTCGGTACATCAGATGTCGATTGACCCGTGGCTGTATAGACGATGTAATGTGCAACCTGTTGGTACAGTGGAGCTCCTTCGCCGTCGAAGAATCGCTCGAGATCGATTGCCTGACCAAGCCGGCAATAGGTAAAGGAGCCACCAAAGCCTCCTTTTAATGCTTCGTCCTTTGCGTTTGGAACACCTTTAATGACTCGACGAATGCGTTCCGCCGTGATCCGATCCGCGTAATCTTCCATTTCGACCAAGATAAAACGCCGCGCACCACCATCTCGCTTGTTTAATGCCAGCACTGCCTGTGCAGTTGTTCCAGACCCGGCAAATGAGTCCAAGACGCACGCGTTCTCAATCGCTGGCAATTCGATAAGGTACTCGATTAATCGAGAAGGCTTAGGAAAAGGAAGCTCCCGGCTTCCAAATATCTCTTCGAATTCTAACGTCCCGTCTCGGGTAAATACGTCGAGATCGATAACAGAAGAAGCGTTCGTAAACTCAGTCAAATCATTACGGAAGACTTTTTCTCGTGGACGACCATTAGGAGTTGGCGGCCATAGGATTCGACCCTCGGCAATCAATTTTTGCATGGTCGCAGGCTCATATCGCCAACCACGACTGGGGCAACCGTAGTTTATTTTTGTCTTAGGATCGATTAGGTCATAGTGAAGGTTGGGTCGATCTTTCTTTGAAGCCATTCCAACCATATTTCCACTCGCCCATGGGCCTCGTGGATCGTTATCTGGGTTCTCCCATCCATCGCTCTTACGCTTTTCGCCCTTGATCTCCGCACCAACGACCAATACGTACTCGTGATCTTCAGATATTCCACTCTTGTTACGATTGTCTTTGTTCTGCCTCGATTTCCAAACGAATTCTCCAAGCAAGCAGTCTTTGAAAATCTCGCGTAGTATGAGACCGAGGCTGTCCTTCTCTATGCTGTTGATCGAAATGAACATCACACCATGGCTGCTCAATAGTTCCCGAAGCAAACTGATGCGCGGCCACATCATGCACAACCATTTATCATGACGCTCTAGGTCATCGCGATCGACTACTTTCCCAAGCCATTCTTTCATAAGCGGAGAATTTACATTGTCATTGTAAGCCCAACCTTCATCGCCCGTGTTGTACGGCGGATCGATATAGACCACGTCCACCTTCCCGGCATAGCGCGGCAGCAGAGCCTTCAGCGCCTCCAGATTGTCGCCGTGTATGATGAGGTTGTCGTCGAGCGAAGCCTTCTGGCCTTTCAGCGGCAGGCTCTTCTTTGGATCAATGACGAGTTCACGAAACGGCACCGACAGATGGTGCGAATAGACAAATGGCTTACCTTTAAATTCCAGCGTCGGCATCGTACCCCTCGCCCGCATAAGAACGAAAGGATACCGCGCGACTCTCAAGAAGCGAAGCTTTTAATCTCCGATTTTGGTTGCCGCTGTGGATGAGTCGACGCGATCAAATGATGACCTACGGTCACCCAGAGCGACAGCGGGCCCTCCAGTGCCGGGGCCTTGCAGTCCGTGGCGCGGCGTATCTGATCCGAGCGTCGCGCCCATGGCGTTGCTCGCTCGTCCGCAGGATTGATCCGATATCGCTTCTTTCCGACCTGGTCGGCCGCCATGACGGGTCACGAGCGCGCGTCGGGGAGGCGACCGACCCAGGCATCGAGCTCGCCGTCCTCGACTTCCTCATATGCGCCGCGCTCGAGTGGGCGAGCCCCGCATCGATGCTTCGCCGCAGGCGTTCGTGCGTCAGCGCATCAATCGCGCGCCGCTGCCGCAGCGCGCGGACGGCGTCGCGCATCGCCTCGTCGGCGTCGGCATATTCGCCCCCTGCAGACTTCTCCTCGACGAAGGTGTCCTGCTCTGGCGTCAGGCTGATGTTGCGGGTCGGCATGGCCCAATTTCACTGATTCCGCCGAAGGATAGCCGCTTTGACGAGCGGCGCCAAAGTTGGGACTTCGAAAATTTTTCTGTCGATAGCGAATTAATTTGTACTGTTTTGGTAGCACATCAACTGTCCGCTTCTTCTGCTTTTGTTCTCCTGTGGGACTGTGGGCAACGCGTTTGCGTTGTCCACATTTCCACAGGCGCGCCGCCGAGCGGATTTAGGCGACGTTTTTGTCTGGTCTGAAGGT
>DATGLU010000832.1:0-4376 GCA_035294045.1 Roseiarcus sp.
CGCCGAACGTAACGTAATCTCCGGCGATTCCGGGCGCTCATAGGCCTGGTCGACGCCGGTGAAATTCTTGATCTCGCCGGCCAAGGCCCGCTTATAGAGCCCTTTCGGGTCGCGAGCGACGACGGTTTCAAGCGGCGCATCGACGAAGATTTCCAGGAATTCGCCGGGCGCCGCCAATTCGCGGGCCAATTGCCGCTCGGCCTTGAACGGCGAGATGAACGAGCAGAGCACGATCAGCCCGGAATCGGTCATCAGCCGCGCGACCTCGGCGACGCGGCGGATATTCTCGACCCGGTCGGCCGCGGTGAAGCCGAGGTCCTTGTTGAGGCCGTGGCGGACATTGTCGCCGTCGAGCAGGGTCGTGTGGACGCCGCGGGCGTTGAGCTTGGCTTCGACCAGATTGGCGATGGTCGATTTGCCGGCGCCGGACAGGCCGGTGAACCACAACAAGGCGGCGCGCTGGTGCTTGATCGCCGCGCGCGCCTGGCGGGTGACCGTCAGGTTCTGGAGATGGACATTGGTGGCGCGGCGCAGGCCGTGGGCGATCATTCCGGCCGCGGCGGTCTCGTTGGTGTAGCGGTCGATGAGGATGAAGGCGCCGGTCTGATGGTTCTCCGCGTAAGAATCGAAAGCGACCGGCGCGGTGGTCGCGAGATTGCAGAAGCCGACCTCGTTGAGCGACAAGGTCTTGCCGGCGAGCTTTTCGAGCGTGTTGACGTCGACCCGATGGCGAAGCTCGGTGACGGTCGCCGGGACCGTCTTGGCGCCGATCTTCATCAGGTACGAGCGGCCGGGCAGAAGATTTTCCGCGCTCATCCAGATGATGTGGGCGGCGAATTGGTCGGCGACTTCCGGCCTTCGGTCGGGCGCCGAGAACACATCGCCGCGCGCAATGTCGATCTCGTCGGCGAGGGTCAGCGTCACCGCGTCGCCCGCGCCGGCCTCTTCGACATCGCCGCTTCCGGCGATGATCCGCGCCACTTTCGAGCGGCGGCCCGAAGAGGCGACGACGATGTCGTCGCCGCGCCGGACCGCGCCCGAGGCGATCGTGCCGGCGAAGCCGCGGAAATCGAGATGCGGCCGGTTGACCCATTGCACCGCCATCCGCAGCGGCGCGGCGCGGCGATCCTCCTCGACCTCGATCCCTTCAAGGCGCTCGAGAAGATGCGGTCCGACGTACCATGACGTCCGACTGCTCTTCGAGGAGACGTTGTCGCCGTAGCGCGCCGAGATCGGAATCGCTTCGATCGTGCGAAAGCCGAGCGGCCTAGCGAAGTCCATGAAGCCGGCGACGATTCTATCGAAGGCGGCCTGGTCGAAATCGACGAGGTCGATCTTGTTCACCGCCAGGACGACGTGGCGGATGCCAAGCAGCGAGACGATGTAGGAATGGCGGAAGGTCTGGGTCAGCAGGCCTTTGCGCGCGTCGACGAGAATGATGGCGAGATCGGCGTTGGAGGCGCCGGTCGCCATATTGCGCGTATATTGCTCGTGGCCGGGCGTATCGGCGACGATGAAGGAGCGCGCGGCTGTGGCGAAGTAGCGGTACGCAACGTCGATCGTGATGCCCTGCTCGCGCTCAGCCTCGAGTCCGTCGACGAGCAGCGCGAAATCGATCTCCTCGCCGGTCGTGCCGTGCTTCTTCGAATCGCGCTCCAGAGCCGAGAGCTGATCGTCGAAAATCAGCTTCTGTTCGTAGAGCAGCCGGCCGATCAAAGTCGACTTGCCGTCGTCGACCGAGCCGCAAGTCAGGAGCCGCAAGGTCGGCAGGGCGGCGGGGCGGAGGTCGGCGGCGGCCATCAGAAATAGCCCTCGCGCTTCTTCTTTTCCATCGACCCTTGCTCGTCGTAATCAATGAGCCGGCCCTGACGCTCGGACTTGGTCGAGACGCGCATCTCGTCGATGATTTCATCGAGCGTCGCGGCGTCCGATTCGATCGCGCCGGTCAGCGGGTAGCAGCCGAGCGTGCGGAAGCGCACGCGCCGCATCTGCGGCTTTTCGCCGGGCAGGAGCGGGAGGCGGTCGTCGTCGACCATCACCAAGGCGCCGTCGCGCGCGACGACCGGGCGCTCTTTGGCGAAATAGAGCGGCACGACCGGAATTTCCTCAGCCCGGACATATTCCCAGACGTCGAGCTCCGTCCAATTGGAGAGCGGGAAGACGCGCATCGATTCGCCCGGGCGGATGCGGGTGTTGAACAGGCGCCACAGTTCCGGGCGCTGATTGCGCGGGTCCCAGGCATGGGCGGCGGAGCGGTGCGAGAAGATGCGCTCCTTGGCCCGGCTCTTTTCCTCGTCGCGCCGCGCGCCGCCGAACGCGGCGTCGAATTTCCACTGATCGAGCGCCTGGCGCAAAGCCTCGGTCTTCATCACCTGGGTGTGCACGGCGGAGCCGGAGGCGGTCGGCGAGATTCCCCGGGCAAGGCCCTCCCGATTGGTATGGACGAGAAGCCGCAAGCCCAGCCGCTTGGCCGTCTCGTCGCGAAAGGCGATCATCTCGCGGAATTTCCAGGTCGTATCGATATGGAGGAGCGGAAAGGGGAGCGGGGCGGGATGAAAGGCTTTCAGCGCAACATGCAGCATCGCGCTCGAATCTTTGCCAATCGAATAAAGCATAACCGGATTGCTAAATTCTGCGACCACCTCGCGTATAATGTGAATTGCCTCCGATTCGAGGCGCTGAAGGTGAGGAGGCAAACGAGAGGTCACGGGAAATCGCTTCTGCGGAGCAGCGGGCCCTTGCTCATATAGTCTATGATATAAGTATGCAATATGCGTCGCCGACGCGACGAAGAGGGATGTCATTTCCGCGAAAGCCTGGAATCCAGTACGACGTTTCCTTGGCCTCGCTGTTCTGGATTCCCGCTTGCCCGGGAATGACATGAATAGATGATCGCGTTTGGGAATGACAGACACACGATTTTCGCGCCCGCCAGCGGACTCGGGCGGGCGGCGGTGTCCGTCGTCAGGATCAGCGGGCCGGCGAGCGCCGCGGCGATCGAGGCGCTGACCGGCTGGCCGGCGCCGGCGGCGCGGCGCGCGTCCCTGCGCACCTTGCGCGACCCCCAAACCGGCGAGGCGCTCGACCGCGGCTTGGTTCTGTGGTTTCCGGGGCCGCATTCCTATACCGGCGAGGACGCGGCCGAGCTGCAAGTCACCGGCGGCCGGGCGGTGCTCGCCGCCGTCTTGAACGCACTTGTTTCATTGCGCGGCCTGCGCCCTGCCGAGCCTGGCGAATTCGCCTGGCGCGCTTTCGAGAATCGCAAAATCGATCTGGCGCAGGTCGAAGGTCTTGCCGAGCTGGTCGACGCCCAGACCCAGGCGCAGCGCCGCCAAGCGCTGCGGGTCGCCGGCGGCGCGCTGTCGCGTGAAGCCGATGAAACCCGCGCGGCGGTCCTGACGGCGATGGCGCGGATCGAGGCGGCGATCGACTTTTCCGACCAGGAGGAGGTCGGCGAGGCGACGATCGCGGAAGCGCGCGCTCTGGCGGCCGCGGCGGCGCAAAGGCTGAAAGACAATCTGCGCCTCGCCGATCGCGGCGAGCGCTTGCGGGAAGGCTTCCATGTGGTCATCGCCGGGCCGCCGAATGTCGGCAAATCGACTTTGCTTAACGCGCTTGCCCGCCGCGACGTCGCCATCGTCTCCGCTATTCCCGGCACGACCAGGGACGCGCTGGAGGTCCATCTCGAATTGCGCGGCTTGCCGGTAACGCTCATCGATACGGCGGGGCTGCGCGCCACCGACGATCCGATCGAGCGGGAAGGGGTCGCCCGCGCCCGGCGACGGGCCGAGGAGGCGGACCTGGTCCTCTGGCTGAGCGAGGCTGGAGACGCGCGTCGCGCTCCCTTGGCGGCTGAGGCGCCGCTCCTGCGCGTCGCCACCAAGATCGATCTTGGCGGCGCGCCGGCCGATGGCGCGCTCGCGATATCAGCCAAGACAGGCCAGGGAATCGAGCAATTGCTTGACTCGATCGCCGCGGCCGCGGAAGAGAGCCTGGCCGGCGGCGACCAGGCGCTGGTCGTCTCGGCGCGCCATCGCGCCGCTTTTGAAGAAGCGCTGGCGCATCTCGAGCGGGCGGCCGGGGGCGCGAACCCGGCGCCGGAATTCTTCGCCGAGGATTTGCGCCTGGCGGCGCGGGCGCTGGAGCGGATCGCAGGCAGGATCGACGTCGAGGACGTCCTGGGTGAAATCTTCGCGCGGCTTTGCATCGGGAAGTAAGTTGTTTCACATGAAACAATCGGGTCCGATATGGCGATGAAATTCGATGTCGTCGTGATCGGCGGCGGCCACGCGGGCTGCGAGGCGGCGGCGGCGGCTGCGCGCATGGGCGCTTCGACCGCCCTGGTGACGCAACGGATTGAGACGATCGGCGCGATG
>DATGLU010000833.1:0-3702 GCA_035294045.1 Roseiarcus sp.
ACCTTCAGACCAGACAAAAACGTCGCCTAAATCCGCTCGGCGGCGCGCCTGTGGAAATGTGGACAACGCAAACGCGTTGCCCACAGTCCCACAGGAGAACAAAAGCAGAAGAAGCGGACAGTTGATGTGCTACCAAAACAGGACAAATTAATTCGCTATCGACACTTTCGAGGCGTCGCCTGTCGGACGCCGCTTGGACGGCCGAACTGTCGTGAACCGGTTCGACCTCACGGGCGGTCCCTTTCTCGGTCTAAAAAAGGGACGAACAATTTCTTTCAAAGGCGCCGACATGTGCGAAACGGCAGAACATCATCTGCGATCCGCGGCGTCTCGTATGAGAAGGAGGCAGAAACGCGCTTTTCCAATTTGTTCTCCAACTCATTGGAACGCTCAAGACTGCCAGAGAAAAGTTTGGAAGAGTTTTGTCGGCAGCGCTGGCGCGGCATTGAGAGGAAAACGGTTCGCGACCAATCCCTGCGCGCCGCCTGCCCGGACTCCGTCGCTGGGGAGTGACAGCCCTAAGCCCCCGTATCCGACTTGATCAGCGGCCGCGCCCAAGGGCCGGTGATCGTCACATGGATTTCCGGGCCGCCGGGTTTGGGCGCGCCGTGCTCATCGGCGCGCGCGGCGGTGATCTGCGCGGCCAATTGGCGCGCGGCGAGGTCCGCGGCGCCGTTCAGCGTGATCAGGACGCCGGGCCCGATCATCGCCGCGCTGCGTATATGGGCCTCGCCTTTCTCGATCGTCGCCTTGGCGGCCGCTTCGTTGAACACGGTCCGCCCCGTCCGCATGTCGGCGAAGAGATTGATCGGCCGGCGCTCGCTGCGCCGCAACGCCTCTTCGAAGCTCAAGCCCTCGATGGCGCCGGGGCCGAGCGCGATCGAAGCGTCGCCGCTCAACGCTCTCGCCAAGGCCGCGGGGCTGTCGCCCGCCGCCTGCACGGAAAATTGGCCGCCGCCTTGGCCGGAATAGCCGCTCGCGCCGAAATCGGCGAGCATCGCGCCGATATCGGCATTGGCGAGGCTCGCTGTCGCGCGCATCTCGATCCCGCGCTCGTCGGGCGCAAAGGACGCCTCGCCTTTGAGCAGGCCTTTATAGGCGGTCGCCTCGGACAAGGTCGCGGTGACCCGGCCGTCGCGCGACATCAGCGACAAAGCCGCGTCCTGCAGCACATGATTGCGCCATTGCAGCTTGGCGATCGAGGCGCGCAAATCGAGGGCCAGGGCGCCGAAATTGCCCGCCGATAACGGCGCATCGCTCCAGCCGCTCTCGTCATAGATCGCCGGCATGTTGGCGAGGACCTCGTCGAGCGACAGGGCGCCCGCCGCCAGCGAGCCCGACAGGGTCCAGCCGGACGGATTGCGCGTCAGCGCCAGCGCGCCGTCGGCGCTCTGCGCCAGCGCTTCGAGGCGCATGTCGCTCAAAGTCAGGATATGCCGGCCAAAGGCGATCTTGCCGGCGAAAGCGAGCCGCCCGTCCGGCGGAAAGCTGGTCGGTCGAGCGCCGAACAGTCGCGCCAGCGCCGCGGTCGACGCGAAATCGGCGCTGACCGAGCCTTCAAACCCGTTCTTTTCGCCGGGTTTGAGCGCGCCCGCCAGTTTCAGCGCGCCGATAGGCGAGGTTATGTCGAGAAAGGCGGGCGATCCCTGCTGGGTCAGCCATTGCGCCGGCGCGTCGAGCCGCGCCGCGATCGTCACCGGCGCGCCGCGCCAGCGGGCGTGCAGATCGAGCCGCGCCGGATCGGCGAGGCGCGGCCAATCGAGCTCGCCGGACGCGTCTTCGATCAGCGTGTCGAGCCCGTTCTCGGCGCTGACCAGATGGACGAGCCCGCGCTCGACGCGGAACGCGCCGAATGGCGTCTCGCCGGCCGAGGGATTTTTCGACGCGATAAGGCGCGCGAGCGCGCTGCTCTTGGCGAAAGGCGGCCGGTCGAGATCGACGAGGACGGTCGGCCGCCGTAAAATCGCGCTGGAAAGCCGTAGCCGCCCAGCGAGAAGCGGACCCAAAGCGATGCGGGCCTTGACCTGGGGCGCGACGATCAGCGTCGCGCCGTCTGCGCCGCTGAGCTCGACATCGACGAGCTGAATGGCCGGCAAGGGCAGGAGCGTCAGATAGGCCCGGGCCGGGCCGCGCAATTCGAGGCCGACCGCATCGGCCAATTGCCGGCCGAATTCCGCCCGGACATGGGCGGAGGCGAGCGGCCATCGGTAGGCGCCAGCCGCGGCGGCGAGCGCCGCTGCGAACACCAAGGCCGCCCATTTCAGGCGAGGTCGCATCCAACCTTCCATGTTCTCGGACGAATCGGCCGCCTCGTCCGAGAGGCCAGAATCCCGCCTATAGACCAATTCGCGGCGCGAAGCCCGCCTAAAATTGTCGGCGCGCCTCGCCTGCGCGCCGTCAGCGCGGCCAGGTCGCTCCCTGAGCGTTGACGTAAATCGAATAGAGCGAGGTCGTGCCGCAAATGAACAGACGGTTGCGCTTCGGGCCGCCGAAACAGACATTGGCGACCACTTCCGGGACCTTGATCTTGCCGATCAGCGCGCCGTCCGGCGCATAGCAATGGACGCCGTCGCCGGCCGAGGTCCAGACATGGCCCTTCGTGTCGAAGCGGAAGCCGTCGAACAGGCCGACGGTGCAGGTCGCAAACACCCGGCCCTGGCCGAGCGACTTGCCGTCCGGATTGACGGCGAAGGCGCGGATATGGCGCGGGCCGTTCTTGACATGCGTCGCGCCGGTGTCGACGACGAAGAGCTGGCTTTCGTCGGGCGAAAAGGCGATCCCGTTCGGCTTGACGAAATCGGTCGCGACCGCGCTGACCGCGCCGCTTTGCGGATCGATGCGGTAGACGTTGCTCGCGCCGATTTCCGACGGCGCGGCGTCGCCCTCGTACTGCGAATCGATGCCGTAGGTCGGATCGGTGAACCAGATCGAGCCGTCGGACTTGACGACGACGTCGTTCGGCGAATTGAGCCGCTTGCCCTCGAACCGGTCGGCGAGAATGGTGCGCGAGCCGTCATGCTCGATGCGCGAGACGCAGCGGCCGCGATGCTCGCAGGAGACGAGCCGCCCCTCACGGTCGACGGTATGGCCGTTGTGATTCATCGCCGGGGCGAGAAAGACCGAGACCGACCCGTCGGTGTCGTCGTAGCGCAGCACGCGGTCGTTCGGGATGTCGGACCAGACGAGATATTTGCCGGCGGCGAAGTAGGCCGGCCCCTCGGCCCAGCGGCAGCCGGTATAGAGCTTTTCGAGATGGACATTGCCGTGCGCGAGCTTCTCGAAACGCTCGTCAAGGACCTCGATGCTCGACGTGAACATGGAACGCTCCCCTTTGCGGATTCCGGCCGGCGCCGCGTCGGCGGGACAATCGCCGAAGCGTCGCGCCCGCGCAACCCGCGCCGTGGAGAGATGTGGACGGCCTAAATTAGCGCGCCTTTTCGTTGCGCAAGCGCTCGTATTCGAAGCGCACCAGCTCCGCGCCATGGGCGCGCTCGAGCCGGCGCACCGTGAAATGGCCGCGCGCGATGGTCTGGAAATGCTGGACGAAGGCGAGATTGACCGCGGCGCCGCCGACCGCCCCGACCACGGGCAGGGCCTGCGCGGCGAGCTTTTCGCTGACCACCACGCCGAAACGCGCGGCGATCTGCGAGACGAGGCGCACCAGGACGGGCGCCGTTTCATTGGCGAGGCCGTGATGGAGAA
>DATGLU010000834.1:0-17675 GCA_035294045.1 Roseiarcus sp.
TGCGGCGGCGGTGCTTCTGGGCGTCGCCGGCGCGGCGAACGCCGCCGATTTGCCGACCAGCAAACCCGCGCCGCCGGCGCCGCCGGTCTTGGCCTCTTGCGTCAGCGTGCAGGACTTCTTCACCACGAATTGCCCGCTGACCTATTACGGCGTCACGCTCTACGGCGCGATCGATATGGGCTTGGCCTATCAAACCTATGGCGCGCCGTTCAATCGCGTCGCGCCGTTCGGGCTCGAATATCTCGTTCAGAAGAACAGCAGCAGGTCGCAATTTTCAATCGCGCCGAACGGCCTCAGCCAGTCTTTCATCGGCGTCAAGGCGAGCGAGCCTCTATTCGGCGACTGGTCCTTCGTCTTCAATTGGCAGATGGGCTTCGACCCTTACACGCTGCAACTCGCCAACGGGCCGCTGTCGCAAGAGAAGCAAAACGGCCTGCCGCTCGCCCTGCAAGAGACGAACGGCGATTCGAGCCGCGCGGGCCAATGGTATAATGGCGCCCTTTACGCCGGGGTCAGCTCGAAGACGTTCGGAACTCTGACTTTCGGCCGCCAGAACTCCCTGACGCTGGACGGCGTCAACGCCTACGACCCGATGGGCGGCTCCTACGCCTTCTCCGTGATCGGCTATTCCGGCGCGACCGCGGGCGTCGGCGACACCGAGGACACCCGTTACTCCACATCCGTGAAATATCGAGTCGATATCGGCCAATTCCGAGCGGCGGCGCTCTATGCTTTCGGCGGCTATGCTTGGAACAATGCGGCGAGCAGCGCCTGGCAGGTCCAAGCCGGCTTGGACGTTCCGACTGGCTCTTTCGGCAAGCTGTCCTTCGACGCCATATACAGCAAAGTTTATGACGCCGTTGCTCTGTCGTCGCTCAGCGCGGCGGCCAACCTGCTCTATCCCGGCACGCTCGCGGCGACGATTTCGGACGACCAGAGCGTGATGCTGCTCGCGAAATATACGATTGGGCAGTGGAAGCTCTTCGCTGGCTACGAAAACATCTATTTTGCGCCGCCCAGCAACCCTCAGTCCGGGTTCACCAGCATTGCCGGCATCCCGGTGGCCGGCGCGAATGTCAGCAACACGACCTACAATCTCAATCAGAAGGACCTGCAGGTTGTCTGGACCGGCGCGAAATACGCGCTCACCGATAAGCTCGACATCGCGGCAGCCTATTACCATTATAGCCAGTCGGATTTCCACAAGACGCCCTGCTCGAACAGTTCGGCGTCGTCATGCGCCGGCTCGTTGGACGCCGTTTCGGCCATGGTCGATTGGCGGTTTGCGCCGAAATTTGACACCTATGCCGGCCTGATGTTCTCGGAGGTCAATAACGGTCTCGCCAATGGCTATCTCCACCATACGTCGATCGACCCGATGGCGGGGTTGCGCTTCATCTTCTGATCCGGCGCTAAGCCGCGCCTGAAAGCAACGGCCGCCACAAAGGGCGGCCGTTTTGTCGTTCAGGTCAACGAGGCAACTTGCGCAAGGCGAGCCGGGCAAGATATGACCGGCAGGGGCTTGAAAGGAGGCGGCGTTGCCGGTCGATCGCTCCAGCATGCTCCCGACCGTGCTCCTTGTCGAGGACGAGCCGGAATTGGCGGAAGAGATCAGGACCGATCTGCGCCGCCGCGGCTACGAAGTTCGCTCGACGGAGACTCGCGAAGAGGGGTTGCGCGCCGCCCGCGCCGGCGATTCGGCCATTCTGATCCTCGATCGGATGCTGCATGGCGAGGATGGCCTTTCCATCGTTGAGGCGCTCCGCGACGAAGGCAAAAGGACGCCGGTCCTGGTGATCAGCGCGCTGGCGGCGGTCGACGAGCGCATTCGCGGCCTGAAGGCCGGCGGCGACGACTACCTCGTCAAGCCTTTCGCAATGGCCGAGCTGGCGGCGCGGGTCGAAGCGCTGCTGCGCCGGCTGGACGACGTGCGGACGACGACGCTGCGCATCGGCTCGCTGGAGATGGACCTGGTCGAGCGCACGGTGCGCCGCGGCGGCCGCTCGATCGAGCTTTTGCCGCGCGAATTCAAGTTGCTCGAATATTTCGTGCGGCGCCCCGATCAGGTGGTGACCCGCGCCATGCTGCTGGAAGACGTGTGGCACTATACGTTCATACCCCAGACCAACGTCGTCGACGTCCATATCAGCAATCTGCGCCGTAAGATCGACGCCAGAGGAGAGGCGCCGCTGATCACCAACATCCGCGGGGTCGGATTCATGCTTCATGCGGACGCATGACCTCATCCGAACGTCGGCGTTTCGGCTGGCCCTCGCTTTCGCCTTGGCGACCGCGACCGCGACCGCCGCGGTGTTTGCGCTCGTCTATCTGCAAATATCGACCTCGGATGTGGCGCGCTTACGCCTCGTCCTTGTCGACGAAGCCGCGAAGGGAGTCACCGAAAGCGACGCCGACCTGCGCCGCGCCCTCGAATTGCGGCTGAGCCGCGATCTGCGCCGCCTCGACTATGTGGCGCTCTTTTCGGCGGACGGGACACTGATCTACGGCAATATCGATCCATTTCCGGACATCCCGATCGACGGGCAGGCCCATTTCGTCGCAAAGGCCCGCCCGTCCGGCGGCGGAAGTCCGTCCGAGCCGGCGCTTTTCGTCGCGCGCCGGCGGCCTGACGGCGGCATTCTTCTGCTCGGCCGCAGCCTGCTGGAAGTCTACGCCATCCGCGGCACGGTTCTGCGATCCCTGGCGGTGGGTCTCGGGCCGGCGATTGCGTTGGCGCTGGCGATCGGCGCTTTTTTTGCACAGCGGGCGACGCGGCGCCTCTCGGTGATCCACGAGACCATCGCCCGGATCATGCAGGGCGATCTCAAGGCGCGGCTGCCGAGCGGCGCGCAGAACGATGACATCGACAAGATTTCGCGCGCGGTCAATCAGATGCTGGACGAGTTGGCGCGCCTGCTCGAACAGTTGAAGAGCGTCGGCGACAACATCGCCCACGATCTGCGCACGCCGCTCGCGGTGATGCGCGCCAAGCTTGAACGGGGCCTGGCCGCCGGCGCCGATCACGACGAATTGCGCGCCGCCGCGGAGGACGCGCTCGATCAGCTCGACAAGGCGCTGGTCATGGTGGCCGCTTTGCTGCGCGTCTCGGCCGTCGAGAGCGGGTTGCGCGCCAGCACGTTCCAGGAGATCGACCTCGTTAAAATCTGCGCGGACTTGTTTGAGTTCTACGAGCCGGTCGCCCAAGCCAAGGCGGTCGACATGACCCTTGAGGCGCCCGAGCGGGCGCTGATGCGCGGCGACGCCGATTTGATGCGCGAAGCGATCTCCAATCTGATCGACAACGCGGTCAAGTTCACGCCGTCCGGCGGGCAGGTGCAGCTCGAAATCGCCATCGGCGAGGAGGGGCCGACGGTTCGCGTCCGCGACAGCGGATGCGGCGTGCCTCTTGCGGAACGCGACAAGATCTTTCAGCGTTTCTATCGCGGCGCGGCCGGTCAGGTCGCGCCGGGCCACGGGCTGGGTTTAAGCATCGCCAAGACCATCGCCAATTTGCACGGCCTGGACCTGACGGTCGACGATAATGCGCCTGGCGCGCTCTTCGAGCTTGCCGCTAAACTAGAGTAGCTGCGACGGCGCGGGCGCGGGAGGGACGGCGGCGATGATCAAGACAATCCTGGTCGCCGCGAGCGGCGGGGAGGGCGATCGAAGCGTCTTCGAGACCGCCCTTGCCCTGGCGCGGCCCTTGGCGGCCCATCTCGATTTCTATCATCTATGGGTTTCGCCGGACGAGTCGGCGGCGCTGGCGCCGCATGTCGACTTCGCCCAAGGACGGGCGCTCACCGAGGCGCTGGAGGGATTGCAGCGGGACGCGACCGCGAAGTCGGCGTCATCGGTCCGCTTGTTTCAAGAGTTCTGCCAAGCCAACGACATCCCTATCATCGATCCGGGCGACGCAGCGGAGCGGGTTTCCGCCTCGTGGCTTGAGGAAAAGGACGGCGCGATTCGGCGGCTGATCGTCCGGGCGCGCCACCATGATCTGGTCGTCGTCGGGCATCCGCATATGCATGGGACGCGCCGCAACGTGGCCGGCCAGCTCATCATGGCCAGCGGCAGGCCGATCCTCATCGCGCCGCCGGTCGCAAAGGCGGAGGTCGGCGCGGCGGTCATGGTGGGCTGGAAGGAGACCCCTGAGGCGGCGCGCGCCTTGAGCGCGGCCATGCCGATTCTGAAATATGCGCGGCGCGTCATCCTGGCTAGCGTCGAAGACGGCGCGCCGCCGGCCGCCGCTCGGGATCTTGCCGGCCAATTGGCCTGGCATGGAATCCGGGCGGAAACCCGCCTGGTTCCCGCAGACGGCCGTTCGGTCGCCGAGCGGCTGCTGGCGGCGGCACTGACGGCCCGCGCCGACCTTCTGGTGGCGGGAGCCTATGGCCATAGCCGAATTCGCGAGTTGATTTTCGGCGGCGTCACCGAAGCCTTGCTCGATGGCGCCGACCTGCCGATCCTGCTCGCCCATTAAGGCGATCGGCATAAAATCATTTTATTTCAATTGTTTGTGCTTAGGCCGCCGCAGGCCGTGAGAGCATAAAATCTATTTATATCGACCCGTTCGGAAGCCTCTTGTATTTCCTCACACGCTTCTGGAGGCGAAACGGGCGGGCCGACGCGCCCGATAATAAAAATACGTACGTCTGCGGAGGCGGTCGCACATTGATCTGAAGGCTTGGCGCGTTCAGCGCGCCAAGGAGGATGCGCGCGTCTGGCGAACAAGGCGCGCTCGGATTGGAAATGGGTTTTGCGGGCGAAGCGGCGAAGGCGGCGGAAGGTTACGGAGCGCATCGGACGAGTATGCCCTAATGTCCTTCGTCGTCGCCGTGTTGAGACGCCCGTATACCGTCGTCGCGGCGCTGATTCTCATCTGCATCATGGGGGTCGGCGCGGTCCAGCGCATGTCGATCGACATTTTCCCGGAAATCGACATCCCGGTCGTCAGTGTCGTCTGGACCTATAGCGGCATGAGCCCGCGCGACATGCAGAACCGCATCCTGACCTTGCACGAGCGTCAGCTCGCTTCGCTGGTCGACGACATTTCGCGCATCGAATCGACCGCTTATAACGGCGTCGGCGTGCTGAAAGTCTATCTGCACCAGGGCGCCGACGTGACGCGGGCGATCTCGCAATTGTCGAGCAGCGCGCTGGTCATTCTCAAGTCCATGCCGCGCAACATCACACCGCCGCTGGTTTTGCGCTATGGCGCGACCGACGTGCCGATCATTCAGCTCAGCCTCTCAAGCCCGACTCTGCCGGACACCAAGCTGAACGATCTCGGCCAAAACATTATCCGTCCCGATCTCGCGGTCGTGCGCGGCGCGTCCATTCCCTATCCCTATGGCGGCATGCCGCGCGTGATGATGGTCGACATCGATCCGCAAGCCCTGGAGGCGCGCGGCCTCAGCCCGACCGATGTCAGCGACGCCTTGCAAAAGCAGAACGTGATCCTGCCGTCGGGCGACGTGAAGATCGGCGACAAGGACTACTCGTTGCTGATGAACAACAGCCCCGACCTCGTCGCCAGGATTAACCACTATCCGATCAAGGAAGTCGACGGGAAGATGGTGTTCATCGGCGATGTCGCGCATGTCCATGACGGACACCAGGTGCAGAGCAATTCGGTCGCGGTCGACGGAAGGCCCGGCGCCCTGGTGATGGTTCGCAAGACCGAGGGCGTCTCAACCCTCGCCGTGATCAACGGCGTCAAGCAGGCCCTCGCCGATATCCGAAAGCTTCTGCCCGCCAATGTCACGGTCAAGCCGATCTTCGACCAATCCGTTTTCGTCAAGGCCGCGCTCAACAGCGTCGTCATGGGCGGTCTGATGGCGGCCGGCCTGACCGCGCTGATGATCCTGCTCTTTCTCGGCGATTGGCGGCTCACCCTGATCATTCTGACGACGATTCCGCTGTCGATCGTCACCGCGACGATCCTGATGTATCTCGGCGGCGAAACGCTCAACACGATGACGCTGGGCGGTTTCGCTCTGGCGGTCGGCATCCTGGTCGACAACGGCACGGTGGTCATCGAAAACATCGAGCGGCATGTCAGGCTGAGGGAGCCGCTTTTCGAGGCAATCGTCAGGGGGGCCGGAGAGGTCGGCGTCCCGACAATGCTCTCGACCCTCTGCATCTGCATCGTCTTCGTGCCGATATTCCTGCTGCAGGGCACGGCGAAATACCTGTTCTCGCCTTTGTCAGTCTCAGTCTGCCTGGCGCTGGTCGCCAGCCTGGCGCTGTCCTTCACTTTGGTGCCGGTTCTGTTCAACGCCCTCATGCGCTCCGGCGTCGCAGCGCATGCGGAGCATGGGTCGGCGATGCGGCCGCGGCGCTTCAATCCGTTCAGCATCATCCATCGCGGCTTCGAGGCGGCGTTCGACGGCTTTCGGGATTCTTATCGCGGCAGCCTCTCCTATGCGGTCTCGCGCGCCGGATCGACATGCCTTTTCTTCGCCCTGCTGATGGTCTTCTCGCTGGCTCTCTTTCCGCAGCTCGGCCGGGATTTCTTTCCGCAGGTCGACGCCGGCCAGATGCGGCTCCATGTCCGCGCGCCGCCGGCGACCCGGATCGAAAGGACGCAGCGCTATTTCGCCGAAGTGGAGCGGGCGATCCGACAGATCGTCGGCGACAATCAGATCGATGTCGTTCTCGACAATATCGGCCTGCCCTATAGCGGCATCAACATCGCGCTGAGCGACTCGGCGACCGTCGGTCCGATGGACGGCGAAGTCCTCGTCTCGCTGAAAAAGAAGCACACGTCGACCGCCGCCCATATCGCCGACCTCAGGCGCGAATTGCCCAAGCGGTTTCCGACATTGAAATTCTTCTTTCAGCCGGCCGACATCGTCGACCAGGTGCTGAATTTCGGCCAGCCCGCGCCGATCGACATCCGCGTCACCGGCCCCGACAACGCCAAGTCGTTTGCGCTGGCTTCGAAGATCGCGACCGACATCAAACGCATTCCCGGAATCGTCGATTCGCATGTCGCTCAGGTGCCTGACGCGCCGGCTTTGACGGTCAATGTCGACCGCACCCTCGCCGAGCAAGCGGGCGCGGATCAATTCTCCGTCGCCAACAATGTGCTGGTCACCACCAATTCGAGCACTCAGACCGCACCGAATTTCTGGGTCAATCCGGCAACCGGCTCGAGCTATCGGCTGATCGCGCAAATGCCGACCTACCACGTTCACTCGACCGAGGATTTGTGGACCTTGCCGGTCCTGTCGGCGGCCGGCGACCGCGCCGGCCAGATGCTGATGAACATTTCGAGCTTCGGGCGCGCGCAATCGCCGCTGGCGACATCGCAGCTCAACATCCGGCCGGTCTTCGACGTCAATGCCGACGTGCAGGGGACCGACCTCGCCGCCGCGGCGGCTGGCATTCAAAAGGTCATCGCCGCGGACGAACCGCCGCCGAGCGAGGCGATGAAAGTGGCGCTGAGCGGCCAGGTCGAGACGATGCAGGAGAGCTATTCCGGCCTCTTCTCCGGAATGGCCCTGGCCGTCGCGCTGGTCTATCTGGCGCTGGTCATCAATTTCCAGAGCTGGATCGATCCGCTGATCGTCCTCGCCGCCGTGCCCTTCGCGCTGGGCGGCGTCATGTGGATGCTGTTCCTATCGCAGACGCCGATGAGCATTCCGGCCCTGATGGGCACGCTGATGTGCATCGGCTTGACTACCGCCAACAGCATTCTGGTCGTGACCTTCGCCAATCAGCGGGTCGGCTCCGGCGATCATCCGCGCCAGGCGGCGGTCGCCGCCGGCTATACGCGCCTGCGGCCGGTCTTGATGACGGCGGGCGCGATGATCATCGGCATGATTCCGATGGCGCTTGGCGTCGGCGAGGGCGGCGAACAGAACGCGCCGCTGGCGCGCGCGGTGATCGGCGGCTTGCTCTTCGCCACGTTCGCCACGCTGATCTTCGTTCCGGCGATCTACAGCCTGCTGCGCAAGCCCCGCGGCGGGCCCGCCGAGACGACGATCGCGGCCGAAACGAAGGAATATGCAATCGTCTCGTGAGGCGCTGCATTGACATGGGGAAACCGATGCTGGCCATAAATCCGCCGGATGAAACGCCCAGGCGCGCTTTAGGGGATCCGGATCTGAGCGGCGATTCGTCTCGCCGCTCCGGCAGAGGCTTGCAAGCGCTCGCCTTGTGCATCGCCATCGCACTCGCGCTCGCATTCCTATTCGCGCGCCATCTCAAGTCGCAGGCGGCGGACGAATTGGTCGATCAAACGCAGGCCGCCGCGGCGGCCCCGCCCGTGGTCGAAGTGGTGAAGGCGAATCCCGCTCCGGCGACCTGGACGCTGACCTTGCCCGGCGAAACTGCGGCCTGGTACGACAGCAAAATCTACGCCCGAGTCAACGGCTATGTCGCCAAATGGCTTGTCGATATCGGCGACCACGTCGCCAAGGGCCAAACCTTGGCCCTCATCGATACGCCGGAACTGGACGCCGATCTTGCCGCCGCCAAGGCCAAGCTCGCCGCAAGCCAGGCTGAAGTGCAGGTCCGTCAGGCCGACGCCGATTTCGCCAAGAGCACCGACGAGCGCTGGCGCGATTCGCCGGCAGGCTCGGTTTCTCAGCAGGAGCGCGAATCCAAGAAGGCCGCCTATGTCGCCGCAATGGCGCAATTGGCGGCGGCCCGCGCCCAGGTCGAAATCAATCAAGCCGAAGTCGAGCGCTTGAACGTGCTGACCGAGTTCAAGGAGGTCAAGGCGCCGTTCGCCGGGACGATCGTTCAGCGCAGCATCGATATCGGCAATCTGGTGACGGCCGGCAGCGCCGCCAACACCTCGCCGCTCTATCGCATTTCGAAGGACGACCCGATCCGCGTCTTCGTCGACGCGCCGCAGAGCGCGGCGGCGCAACTTTTGGCGCCGGGGATCGAGGCGACCGTCGCGACCAGCGGCTCGCCGCCGCGTCAGTTCACGGGCAAGGTGGCGCGCACCTCGATGTCGATCAACGCGCATGCGCGAACTCTCAAGGCGGAGATCGACATCCCCAACGCCGATCACGGCCTTGTTCCGGGCATGTATGTACAAGTCGCTTTTCAAATGAAAAGCAACGACGTCGCAGAGGTTCCCGCCGCTGGCTTGACGTTCCGCGCTGACGGACCGCAAGCGGCGGTGGTTGATGCGGACGGTCGCGTCCGGTTTCGGAAGGTAAAGATCGGCGCCGACAATGGCAGCCTCGTGCAGATCGCTGACGGGCTGAAGCCGGGCGACAGCGTCGTGCTCAACGTCAGCAGTCAAATCACAGATGGGGAAAAGGTTAGAACGAGCGACGCCAACGCGGCGCCGTCATTGAACGCGTCGGCGACGAAATGATATAGGCGATAACAAGCGCGGCATGCGTTGGGGGCGGGCGTGAGGCGGCTGCGGAGGCTGGCGGTCATCAGCGTTTGCGTGGGCGTATCCGGTTGCGCCGTGGGTCCCGATTACAGTCCGTTTTCAGTTTCCGTTCCGTTTTCCTTTGTCGCCGCGAAGGGCGAGAAACCGAACAATCGGTGGACGAAGGCCGACCTCGCCGAATGGTGGCGCTCCTTTCGCGATCCGGAATTGAACGCGCTGGTCGCCCGCGCCGTCGCGGCCAATCTCGACATCGAGATCGCGTTAGACCGGCTGCAACAAGCGCGAACCCGCATTGTCGAGGCGTCAGCCGCGGCGCTGCCATCAAGCGAGGCGAGCGCCTCGAAAAGCGTCGGTACCGGCTCCGATCTCACCCGCAGCCGCGTTTCGCCGCCCCTGCATTCCGCCGCTAATACGAGCGGGTTCAAGCAGATCACCGAAGCGGGCGGCATTTCCGCGGGCTGGGATGTCGACATTTTCGGCAAGCGGCGGCGCGAGATCGAAGCATCGCAGTATGACGCCGAAGCTGCCGCCGACAATCGCGAGGGTGTGCTGGTCGCCGTCGTCGCGGATGTGGCGCGAGCCTATCTCGACCTGCGGTCGTTTCAGGCGCGGCTCGCCGTGGCGCGGGCTGGCATCGAGGCGGCGAAGAAAAATCTCGATCTCGTTCAGACTCGCGCCAAGCAGGGCATCACCAACGACCTCGACGTGACGCTGGCGCAACGCGAATTTGCGACGCTCGAAGCGACCGTTCCGCTGATCCAAGCCAATATCGATACGGCCGAATATGCGATCGCAACCTTGCTCGGCCGCTACCCGCACGACATAGTCGGCGAGCTTTCACGGCCGCGTCCGATCCCGCCTTTCCCCGCGCGCATCGCGGTCGGAACGCCGCTCGATTTGCTGCAAAGACGGCCGGATATCCAGGAGGCGGAACGAAACGTCGCCGCCGCGACGGCGCGGATCGGCGTCGCCACCGCCGACCTCTATCCCGATATCGGCGTTACCGGCGCTTTAGGCGGCCAAGGCGGGCCTCACGCGAAAACCGGCGCGCCTGTCACCTTCATTTGGGCGGCCGGTCCGTCCCTTTACTGGCCGCTGCTCGATTTCGGAACGCTCGACGCGCGCGTCGATTTAGCCGATCTCCGCACCAAAGAGATGGTCGCGGTCTATAAGAAAACGGTGCTGCAAGCCGTGGCCCAAGTCGATCAGGCGGTCGTCTCGTTCCGCGCCCAGCAGGAGCGCTTGCGTGATCTCGACCGCGCCATCGCCGCAGCGAAGCAGGCGGTCGGCCTCTCCAGCGCGCGCTACGAGAACGGGCTGACCGATTTTCTCAACGTGCTCGACGCCGAGCGGCAGCTTTATGACTTGCAGGGCGAATATGTTCAAACCCAGCAAACCGCCGCAGAGCAATTGGTCGGACTTTATAAAGCGCTGGGCGGCGGATGGCAGACGTTCCAGGCCGTTCCGTCGATCCGCGCGCCCGAGCCGGCCGTCGCCGCGGCGGTGACCCGCGCGCTCGCGCCGAAGGATGTCCATGACTATTTGAAAAGCGAGCAGCCGCCCGATCCAAAATGAGCGCGGAACTGGCGCGCTATTTCGGCGCGGCGAGTGAGCAGCCTGTCGTTCCGAGCGGGCGGAAAGCCTGATCGGCCGGAATTTTGGCGACGACCGCGAGATAATCCCAAGGATATTTCGACTCGTCGGGGCGCTTCACCCGCATCAGGTAGCGATCGTAGACGACGCGGCCGTCTTCGCGCACCATGCCGTGATCGGTAAAGACGTCGTGAAACGGCGCCGCCTTCATCGTCTTGATCACGGTCGGCGCGTCGTCGGAGCCGCTTTTGGCGACCGCTTCGAGATAATGGAGGACCGAGGAATAGAGCGCCGCCTGATTGTCGTTGGGCATATGGCCCGTATGGCTGAAGAAGCGTTTCGCCCAGGCCCGGGTCTGATCGTTGAGATCCCAGTACCAGGATTGCATGAAGAGGAGGTCATGCGCGATCGGTAGGCCGAGCGCGTTCACGTCGCTGAGATAGGTGATGGGGGTTGCAATGTATTGCGCAGGCGTGATCCCGAACTCGTTCGCCTGCTTCAATGAGGTCGAGAGGTCGGCGCCGGAATTGGCGAGGACGATGACCTTCGCCTTGGAGGCCTGGGCGGTCAGCAGGTAGGAGCTGAAATCGGCCGTGTTGAGCGGCGCGCGGACGGCGCCAAGCGTCTTGCCGCCGTCCTTGGCGATGGCGTCGCGCGCGTCCGCTTCCAGCGACAGGCCGAAAGCGTAATCGGCGGTGATGAAGAAGAACGTGTCGCGGCCGTCCTTGATCAGCAGCCGCATCAGAGCGACGCCGTTGGACCAATTGTCGGCATTCCATTGGATGCCGTTGGGCGAGCACGCTTTGCCCGTCAGATCGGAAGACGAAGCGGAATCGAAAATGATCAGCTTGTTGTGCGAGCGCGCCAGATTCTGCAAGGCGAGGCCAACGCCGGAATTGGTGATGTCGAAAATGGCGTCGACGCCCTTGGCCTCGTACCATTCGCGGCCGATCGCCATGCCGACATCGACCTTATTCTGATGATCGGCGACGAGGAGCTCTATCTTTCGACCGAGGACCGAGCCGCCGAAATCCTCGATCGCCATCCTCGCCGCTTCGACCGAGCCTGGGCCGGCAAGATCGGCATAGGGCCCCGACTGGTCGTTCATGACGCCGATCCGGAGCGCGCCGTCCTCAGCCGCGGCCGGCGCACTGAGCAAAAGAAGGCCGACAATCGCGATCCCTCGAATCTGCCGCCACGCCATGCCCACGTCCTCCCCGAAGAGCGTTCTTAAAGCAAACGGCCTTTGCCCGCCACAGGACGCCGCCGGAGGTCGGTTGCGGTCGAAAAGTCTGGTATCTTGGGCGGCCGAGCCACGCTCGCCGGCGGAGAAGAATGCCCAAACCATTAGAGGCTGAAAACGCGGGAAAGGGAGCGGCGGGCGCGTCGGCGTTTCTGCTGAAACTCGGGGGCCGCGTGCGCGCCGCCCGGGCCGCTGCGACGATGTCGCGCCGTCGATTGTCCGAAGTTTCTGGCGTTTCGCAGCGCCATTTGGCGCAATTGGAGGCCGGGACCGGCAACATCTCGATCGTGCTGCTGAAGCGCGTCGCCGAGGCGCTCGGCGCCCGAATGGAGGATTTGATCGGCGACGGCCGATCTCTCGACGCCGAGGCCGAATCGTTCGCCAAACTCTTTTGCGCGGCCAGCGAGGAGCGGCGGCGAAAGGCGATCGATGCCCTCGCGCCCGAGCGCGCAGGGTCGGCGAGAGCGCAGCGCATCGCCCTGATCGGGCTGCGCGGCGCCGGAAAGTCTACTTTGGGCCGGCTTCTGGCCGCCGCCCTCGGGGCGCCTTTCGTCGAGCTCAATGCCGAGATCGCCAAGACGAGCGGCATGCCGGTCGCCGAAGTGATGGCGCTTTACGGCCAGGAAGGCTATCGCCGGCTCGAGCGGCATGCGCTCGAACAGGTCGCCGCCGCGCACAAGGTCGTGGTTCTCGCCGTCGCCGGCGGCGTCGTCTCCGAGCCCGACACGTTCAACGATCTTCTGAGCCGCTTCCACACGATTTGGCTTAAAGCCAAGCCGGAAGAACATATGGCGCGCGTGCGCAATCAAGGCGACATGCGGCCGATGGCCGGCAATCCCGCGGCGATGGACGAACTCAAGGCGATCCTGGTCAGTCGGGAATCGCTCTACGCCCGCGCCCAAGCCGAGGTCGACACGTCGGGAAGGACGGTCGAGGAGAGCCTGAAGGACGTGCTCGGGACGATCGAGGCGGCGGGATTCCTGAACGCCTGAACGCCGTCTCCTTTGTCCGCCTCACCTGACAGCGACTTCGGCTTTCTCGATCCGCTCAAGCTTCGCGACAAAGGCGGCGATCGCCGCGACGGTCTCTTGCGGCTTATCGATGAAAGCGGCGTGCCCGCAATTGTCGAGAATGACCTTATCAAGCGGCGCGTAGAGCCGCCTTTCCAAGGCGGCGATCTGGGCAAGCGTTCCATATTGATCCTGGCGCCCCTGGATCGCCAAAACCGGCACGCGGATATAATCGATCGCTTCTTCGATATTCCATTCCTTGAAGGCCGGATCGAGCCAGGCCCTGTTCCAGCCCCAGAACGCGCCGTCGACATCCTTGTGATGCCTGGCGAGGCGCGCGCGCAGGTCGTCGGTTTCGAAGACGCGCTTCGCCTCGGCAATCGAGGCGAGGCCGAAAGCTTCGGCGAAGAAATGCGGCGCAAGCAGGATCAGGCCGCGTACGCGGTGATCTTGGCGATTGCCGAGATAGAGCGCGGCGATGGAGGCGCCGTCGCTATGGCCGAGGAGCAGGCCGCGCTTGAAGCCGATCGCATTGAGAACGTCCGGCAAGACATCGGTCGCCTCGCGGGTCATGTAGTCGAGCGGCCGCGGCAATTCGACCGGATCGGAGCCGCCATAGCCGCGCCGGCTATAGGCGAAGACCCCGAGCCCGGCGGCGCGCGCCAGTTTTTCGGGAAAATCGCGCCAAAGACCCAGCGAGCCGAGACCCTCATGCAGCAAGACGATCGTCGCCGCTTCGTCGGGCGGCGGCCCGAAGCCCCGGCCTTCCAGCATTGCGCCGCCAGCCGGAAAACGGAACGGCGCCGGCGACGCCCAGCTCATCTTGCGGCTCCCGATTTCTCGCGCAGCTTGAAGCGCTGAATCTTGCCCGTCGCCGTCTTCGGCAATTCATCGACGATCTCAACCCATCGAGGATATTTCCATTTCCCGACTTTCTCTTTGACATGCTCCTTGAGCGCCGCCGTGATTCGCTCAGCGTCCTCCTTGCTCTTCAAGACGACATAGGCCTTCGGCTTTTCCAACCCGTTCTCGTCCGTCGCGGACACCACGGCGGCCTCGAGCACCGCCGGATGGCTGATCAGCGCCTGCTCCACTTCGAAAGGCGACACCCAGAGGCCGCTGACCTTGAACATGTCGTCGGTGCGGCCGCAATAGACGAAGCGGCCGTCGGCGCGGCGTTCGTATTTGTCGCCAGTGCGCGTCCAATGGCCTTCGAATGTCGAGCGCGACTTCTCGCGCTGGTTCCAATAGCCGTCCGAGGCGGAGGCGCCTTTGACCAGAAGCTCGCCGATTTCGCCTTCCGCCGCCTCTCTCCCATTTTCGTCGACCAGCCGAAGTTCGTACCCTGGAACGGCGACGCCGGACGTTCCGTAGGCGACATCGCCTGGACGATTGGACAGGAAAATATGCAGCATCTCGGTCGAGCCGACGCCGTCGAGAATGTCGACGCCGGTGAGCTTGACCCAGCGCTGGCCGATCTCGGCGGGCAGCGCTTCGCCGGCCGAAATGCAGCGGCGCAGCCGGTCGAACCCCGCCCGCGCGCGCTCGCCCATCGCCGCCAGCATCGACGCGTAAAGCGTCGGAACGCCGCAGAAAATCGTCGGCCGCGTCGCCGCGATTACGTCGAGGACTTTGTCCGGCGTCGGCCGGCCTGGATAGAGCGCCGCCGTCGCGCCGACCGCCATCGGAAAGGTCATGGCGTTGCCGAGGCCATAAGCGAAAAACAGCTTGGCCGCGGAAAAAACCACGTCGTCGGCGTGGATGCCGAGGACTTGCGCGGCATACGTATCGGCCGTCGCTTTGAGGCTCGAATGGACGTGCCGAACGCCCTTGGGCCGTCCCGTCGAGCCTGACGAATAGAGCCAAAACGCGCATTGATCCGCCGGAACGTCGAGCGCCGGGGCAGGGGCATGCTTGGCCAGCTCTTTTGCGAAAGAGAGATGGCGGTGAGCCGATTCGCCGACGACGAAGACTGCCTTTAGGGACCGGCGCCGGGCGATAATCGGCTCGATCCCGCCGAGCAATTCTTTCGAAACGAACAGAGCTTTCGCCTTGCTGTCGTTGAGAATTGCTTCGTAATTTTCCGGCGTCAGCAGCGTGTTCAACGGCGCAGGCACGATTCCGGCTTTGAGGCTGCCCCAAAAAATGATCGGGAATTCTATCGTGTCGAGCACGATCATCGCCGCGCGGTCTTCCGGCTGAAGGCCGTGCGCCTCATAGAGCCCGGCCAGCCGACCCGATTCCTCGGCAAGCTGGCGATAGCTGAGCGCACGCTCGCCTTCGAGGAAAGCGGCTTTGTCCGCCGGGGCGCCATCGGCATGGCGGTCGACGAAGTAGAGCGCGGCGTTGCCGTTCGTCTCGTTCACGGAGCTCCTCCCTTCAGAGCGATGTACTTTAGTCGTCCTATTCTGATCCTCGCCGGCGCCGGGCCTCCGCACCACCGCTCCGACAGCACGCAAAGCTCGCCCCTATGCCGGGGATTTAACCTTACAGGTTCGGCGCGCATTATGACGACGAGTATTTATGCAGAATAATGCATATTTCTTATTGTCCAATCGAAGAATACGAGAAAATTTTGAAGCGTCCCACTTAAACGCCTTGAAAAGAAGCATCATAATGCACTAAATCTTTTGACATGGGTTAAGGAGACGCCGTTGGACAAGGTCATCGACTTTCAGACCGACCCGTCCAAATATCGCCACTGGCGGCTCGCCTATGACGGCGACATCGCGCATCTTTACATGGATGTCGACGAAGGCGGCGGCCTATTCGACGGCTATCCGCTGAAGCTCAATTCGTACGATCTCGGCGTCGATATCGAGCTTGCCGACATCGTCCAGCGCCTGCGCTTCGAGCATCCGGAAGTCAAAGCTGTGATCCTGCAATCGGGCAAGGAGCGCGTCTTTTGCGCTGGCGCGAATATCCGCATGCTAGGCGGCGCGAGCCACGCGCATAAAGTCAATTTCTGCAAGTTCACCAACGAGACGCGCAACGCGCTGGAAGCGGCGGGCGCCGAATCCGGCCAGTACTATCTCTGCGCGATCAAGGGCGCCTGCGCCGGCGGCGGCTATGAACTGGCGCTCGCCTGCGACTACATCATCCTTGCTGATGACGGCTCGTCCAGCGTCGCTCTGCCGGAGGCGCCGCTTCTCGCTGTTTTGCCCGGAACCGGCGGCCTGACCCGCGTCACGGACAAACGGAAGGTGCGTCGCGACCTTGCCGACGTCTTCTGCTCGACCGAGGAAGGGGTCAAAGGCAAGCGCGCCAAGGAATGGCGGCTCGTCGACGAAACGACGCCGAACAGCAAGTTCGCCGAGACCGTCGCGACGCGGGCCAAGGAATTCGCCGCGCGCTCGTCGCGGGCCGCCGACGCGAAAGGCGTGATCCTGACGCCGCTCGAAAGGACGTTTGACGCCGACGGCGTGACCTATTCGACGGTCGAGGTCGAGATCGTTCGCGCCCGGCGGCTCGCCAATATCACCATCCATGCGCCGAAAGAGCCGGCGCCGACTTCCATCGAAGCCCTGCAAGGCGAAGGCGCCCGGACCTGGATGCTGCGCGCCGCGCGCGAACTCGACGACGCCATCCTGCACTTGCGCAACAACGAATATGAGGTCGGCCTGTTGGTCTTCCGCACGCAGGGCGACCCGGCTCTTGTCGCGGCGCATGAAAAGGCGCTGCTCGACCATCGAGGCCATTGGCTCGCTAATGAAATTCTCCTCCTGTGGAAGCGCGTGCTGAAGCGCGTCGATCTCACGTCGCGTTCCCTGGCGGCTCTCATCGAGCCGGGCTCGTGCTTTGCCGGGCCGCTCGCCGATCTCGCCTTCGCTGCGGATCGGTCCTACATGGCGGTGGGCGAGTTCGAGGGCGACAATCGTCCTATCGCGGGGCTGACCCTGACCGCCGGCAATTTCGGCCCCTATCCGATGTCCAACGGGCTCACGCGCCTGCAGACGCGCTTTCTTGGCGAACCGGCCATGGTCGAAGAGGCGTCGGCGAGAATCGGCGCGCCGATCGAGGCGGAAGAGGCGAAGTCTCTCGGCCTCGTCACCTTCGCGTTCGACGATGTCGATTGGGACGACGAGTTGCGCATCTTCCTTGAAGAGCGCGCGAGCTTCTCGCCCGATGCGCTGACCGGCATGGAGGCGAATTTGCGCTTCGCCGGCCCCGAGACGATGGAGACGCGCATTTTCGGCCGGCTCACCGCCTGGCAGAACTGGATTTTCCAGCGGCCAAACGCGGTCGGCGAGAACGGCGCGCTGAAGCGCTACGGCACCGGCCTTCGCGGTGAATTCGATATGCGGCGCGTCTAGGAGCGCAAGAGGAAAAGATGGCCGATCTCGTCAATGTCTCCTATGACACGCTGATCCCGAACAATGTCGATCTCTCGAATGACAAGCGCGTGCTCAAGGCGCTGGAGAAGTGGCATCCGGGCTATATCACCTGGTGGAACGACCTCGGCCCG
>DATGLU010000835.1:0-4170 GCA_035294045.1 Roseiarcus sp.
AAGCGCGCGCCCGCGGCGCCGACCCGCAGGACTTTCATTTCAAGTCCTACGAATACAACCAATCGCACAAGCCGGTCCGCGAGCAGGACAAAGTGGTCGGCCACGCGGTGCGCGCCATGTACCTTTATTCGGGGATGGCCGACATCGCGACGGAATACGGCGACAACGAATTGAAGGCCGCGCTGGAGCGGCTATGGACAGACCTGACCAGCAAAAGGCTGTATGTCACCGGCGGCCTCGGACCCTCGGCGGATAACGAAGGCTTCACCGCCGACTACGATCTCCCTAACGAAACAGCCTATGCAGAGACATGCGCGGCGGTCGGCCTCGTCTTCTGGTCAAGCCGGATGCTCGGCATGGGGCCGGATTCCCGCTATGCAGACGTGATGGAGCGGGCGCTCTATAATGGCGCGATTTCCGGCCTCTCGCTCGACGGCTCGCGGTTTTTCTACGAGAATCCGCTCGAAAGCCGCGGCAAGCATCATCGCTGGCGCTGGCATCGCTGCCCGTGCTGCCCGCCCAATATCGCGCGCCTGACCGCCTCGATCGGCAGCTATATGTACGGCGTCGCGGATGACGCCGTCGCCATCCATCTCTATGGCGACAATGTCGCGCGCCTCGACATCGCCGGACAAACGGTTCGCTTAACCCAGCAGAGCCGTTATCCCTGGGACGGCGCCGTCTCGCTGACCATCGATACGGAAAACCCGATCTACTTCACGATGCACCTGCGCATTCCAGGTTGGTGTCGCAAGGCGACTCTGTCGCTCAATGGCGGGCCGGTCGATCTTGCGGCCGCGACCAAAGCCGGCTACGCCGCCCTGGCGCGCGAATGGCGGCGCGGCGATCGCATCGCGCTCGATCTCGGCATGGCCGCCGAGCGGATCAGCGCCCACCCGGAGGTACGACAAGACGCCGGCCGCGTCGCCTTGATGCGCGGTCCCCTGGTCTATTGCCTCGAAGGGGTCGACAATCCAGTCGGCCTCAACCGGTTGCGCGCGCCGGCGGCCTCGCGTTTCGAATGCCGTTTCGAGCCGAACCTGCTCGACGGCATTGCGACCCTTTCGGCCCCCGCCAGGGCCGACGCGACGGGAGATTGGGCTGATATTCTCTATCGTACTGAGCCGGCGAAAACGGAGCCGGCGACGATCAAAGCGGTTCCGTACTTTGCCTGGGACAATCGCGAGCCGGGAGAAATGCTCGTCTGGCTCCGCGGCGACTAGCCGCCTCGCGCTGCCTCGCCGCCGCGCCCATCGCGCCCGAATAAGCGGTTTTTAGCGGGATTTGGCGTGGTTTCGGCGGAGCCGGCGGCGCGGCTGCAGCGGCCGCTCCTCGCCCTCCGCCCCTCCCTTGCGGCGCAAATTCGGGCCCGCGCGCGCCCGCTCCGGGCCGCGGATCGCCCGGAACAGGCCATTTTCAAGCTATTTTCGCGCTATGCGCTGGGGAAAAGTCTTGCGCGCCCGCCTATACATAGGCATTTCCGCTGCATAACGTGTGTCTCGCTGATTCGCACCCAAAGGAGAAAAGATGGCTACCAAGCTGATGTCGAAATCGGAGCTCATCCAGAAAATCGCTGATGGGCATCCAAGCGGACTGTCCCGCAAGGACGTCAAAAACGTCATCGAGTCGCTCGCCGAAATCGGCCATAAAGAGCTTAAGAAAGCTGGCGCGTTTCTTGTCCCCGGCATGGCCAAGTTCGTGGTGATCAAGAAGCCGGCGACCAAGGCGCGCAAGGGGATCAATCCCTTCACCAAAGAGCCGACCGTCTTCAAGGCGAAGCCGGCGCGGAAAATCATCCGGGCGCGGCCTGTGAAGGCGGCCAAGGACGCCGTGGCTTAAAGCTACGGAAGCCCGCGGCCAACAAGGGCGCGTTATCGGCTTCGAGACTGGCGGGACGCTCTGGCGCGTCCGCCAGTCTTTCTCATCCCGGAGTCGCCGCGAACGCGCGGGGCCGGCCGCTCAGCAATGATCCGCCATGCCGAGCGCCACGTACGATCTGTTCGCCGAAGCCATGCATGAAGAAAAGCAAATCTTCTGCATGTACGACGGCCATCCTCGCGAGCTATGCGCCGTCGTCCTCGGCCACACCAAGGGAGAGGAAAAGGCGCTGACCTTTCAAGTTGGCGGCCGCAGCAAGCAAGGGCCGTTGCCCGTAGGCGGCGAATGGCGTTGCCTGTTTTTGGCGAAAGTCCAAGCGGCGCGCCTGCGGAGCGGGCCATTGCGGGTCGGGGCCGGCCATAGCCGGCCGCAAGGCTGCGTCGAGGAGGTCGACCTCGACATCAATCCCAACAGTCCCTACCATCCGAAGCGCCGCATTCGGCGCTCCTGAGCGCCATCGCGCTCAGCGCGTCAGCAAATTCCAGGCGATGGCGACGATCATCGCCGAGGCGGATGCGCTGCAGATAATGGTCATGTATCGTCTCAACGCTTCGAGCGCGTCCTGCCTTTGTCCTGAAAGCACCCTGTTCCCCTCCGACCTTTTCGCTCAACGCCTCACAGCAGAAAAGCCAAAGCCGCCTCGCAGGCCTGCTCCGCCTTGAGCGCGAGCACGCCGTCGGCCCGCGTCCGGCCGAGATTGACCGCGGCGATTGGCTTTCCGGCCGAGGCGGCCATCTGGGCGAAGCGGTAGCCGGAATAAACCATCAGCGAGGAGCCGACAATCAGCATCGCGTCGGCTTGCGCCAAGTGTCGCGCCGCCGCATCCACGCGGTCGCGAGGAACCGTCTCGCCGAAAAAGACCACATCCGGCTTGAGCACGCCGCCGCAGCGGCGGCAGGATGGCGGCTCGAAGGACAAAAAGTCGGCGACGTCGAGATCGGCGTCGCCATCCGGGGCGTCGGCGGCGCTCAGTCCCAGCCAGCCGGCGTTCAGCCTTTCGAGCGTGTCCTGCGCCTCGTCGCGGGAAATTCGCCGCTCGCAGCCCATGCAGCGGACGAGATCGAGCCGCCCATGCAGGTCGATGACGCGAGAGCTGCCGGCGGCTTGATGGAGCCGGTCGACATTCTGGGTCAGAAGAAGCTCAATCCGGCCGGCAGATTCGAGCCGAGCCAAAGCGCGATGCGCATCGTTCGGCCGCGCCGCGCGAAAGCGCCGCCAGCCGATCAGGCTCCGCGCCCAATAGCGCCGGCGCGCCGCTTCGTCGGCCATGAAGGCCTGGTATCTGATCGGCTGCGCCCGCTTCCAGGCGCCATCCCCATCGCGATAGTCGGGAATGCCCGATCCGGTGCTGCATCCGGCGCCGGTCAGGACGAAAAGCCGACGATTGCGCTCGACAAATTCATGGAGGCTGTTGAACTGGGTCATCGCCGATGCGTATGCTTCGTGGACGCCCTGAGGCCACGCCAAGAAAACGCGATCGGCCAGGAGACTGGCGCTCCCTAGGGGACTCGAACCCCTGTTTTCGCCGTGAGAGGGCGACGTCCTGGACCGCTAGACGAAGGGAGCGGCGCTTTTCAAGCGAAGCCGGGTCTATATCGGCGGGGCAAGGCGATGGCAAGCGAAAGGCGGCGGCGACGCCGCGGCCAAAAATCGCTCACAAGACGGTGATAGGGGTCGGCGGCGTAACAAAAGCGCAGGCCGGGCCGTATCTGCCTTAGAGGTTCGGGGCTGCGGGAACGGGAGGCTTCATCGTGCTGACCAGACGTTTTCTTTTGACCGGGGCCGCGACCGGATTGGCGGCGGGCGCTTTCTGGCGGCCCCTCGCTGGCCGCGCTGCGGAAAATTTCGAAATCACCCATAGCGAGGCCGAATGGCGCAAGCTCCTGACGCCCGAACAATTTGCGGTCTTGCGCCAATCGGCGACCGAGCGGCCCTTCACCAGCCCGCTGCTCAATGAGCATCGCCGCGGCCTCTTCGCCTGCGCCGGCTGCGACCGCGATCTCTTCTCGTCGGAGACCAAGTTCGACAGCGGCACCGGCTGGCCGAGCTTCTGGGCGCCGTTGGACAAGGCGGTCGGCACGACCGAGGACACGTCCTTCGGCATGACCCGCACCGCTGTCCATTGCAGCCGCTGCGGCGGCCATCTCGGCCATGTCTTCGACGACGGCCCGAAGCCGACCGGCCTGCGTTATTGCATGAACGGCCTCGCTCTGTCGTTCAAGCCGGCGACGGCGTGAACCCTCGTCATTGCGAGCGCAAGCGAAGCAATCCACTCATAGGTCGCCGACCTAC
>DATGLU010000836.1:0-9885 GCA_035294045.1 Roseiarcus sp.
CGGCAACCGCAATCGCGACATGCTGCGGCCGCACGCGCATCGCCCCGATATCGTGGCGCTGCTCGAAGCCGAGCTGTCGCGACCGAGCCTCTATGACGAGGCGCTCCGCTTGCTCGCGCGTAATGGAATCGCCGTGCCGAAAGCCGCGCTCGATCGCGATCTCTCCGCCGCCTATCAGATGTCGGACGGCGTCGTCGCCGCCTGGCGGGTCGTCTACGAAGCCCCGGAGCGGCATTGGACGCTCTATGAACTGGCCGAGAAGCTCGTCGATTTCGAGGATTATTTCCGCCGCTGGCGGTTCAACCACGTCACCACGGTCGAGCGCGTCATCGGCTTCAAGCGCGGCACCGGCGGCACGAGCGGCGTCGCCTACCTCAAGCGCATGCTCGAAGTCGAGCTGTTTCCGGAACTGTGGCGCGTGAGGACCGCGCTGTAGCGCCTATTTTGTACCGAAATCCATGCGACCCCCCGGCTCCTAGCTGGTCCACGGCTCCTCACGGGCGGCGTTTTCCCCGGCGATTCGCCCGAAGGCGATGCATTCGCTCAAATTCGCCCCGCTCTGCGGATAATTGACAAAGATCGAGCCAAGCTCGCCGGCGCAGTAGAGCCGGGGGATGATCGCGCCGGACACGTGCGCCACTTGCGCCGAGGCGTTTCGGCGCGGACCGCCAAACGTGTTGTTCAGGCCAGGCCAGAGAGCGACGGCGTAGAAGGGAGGCGTATCGATCGGCGCGATCGAGGAAGCGGGCCGGCCAAGCGGGCAATCTGAGCCGCTCCGCGCCGCATCATTGAAACGCTCGACCTCGTCTTTGAGATTGGGGCCGTTGACGCCAATCTTCCTCGCGAGACTTTCCAGCGTATCGCCGCATTCAATCCAGCCGAGCCGGATTTCCGCGCTGTTGTCGGCGCTCCACGAATAGAGTCCAAGCGGCCCCGCCGCGCCGAATTCGGTGAAGACGATCGGGCCGGCGCAACGGCGCTTCTCGTCGAAGACATAGTGCACGGGAATTCGCGGCCAGACGTACGACGACGTATCGTAGTAGAGCGCGCTCCAGAATTCGGAATAGCCGATCAGCTGGTTTTCGGCTTTGAAGCGGCGCCCGCTGCGATCAACGGCAATGAAGCCGCCTGGCGAAAAATTTTCCTCGAAGGCGATCGGAAAATCGGGAAACTTCATCTTCAGAGAGCCGTTCATCACGGCCATGTGCCAGAGATCCGCGCCGATCTCTTGCGCCATGCGAAGCCCGTCGCCGGTATTTGCCGGGTTTCCGCCAACGGCCAGCGGCGCAATCGGCAAATAGGTTCTCAAGAGCCGGTCATTGTGCTCAAAGCCGCCGCAAGCGAGGATGACCGCCCGCTTGGCGCGGACGGCGATCGGCCCGCCGTCGCTTGCGGCTCGTACGCCGATCGCTTGGCCGCGATCATCCTGGATCAGCGCCGAAGCTGGCGCTCCCCATATCACATCGATCGCCCGGGCCATGACCGACCGATCGAGAAAGGCGAACAGACGATCGCCATAGAGGCGCTCGCCGCTCGGACCGGCGAGGTGATTGACCTCCATCGAAACAAGCCCCGGCCAGTCGGCCTTGCGCCCTGGTTCGCTCATTGGCGCAAAGCCGTAGGCGCCGAGTTTCATCAGCCATTCGGCATTGCTCGCGGCGTAGCGAGCCCAGGCGGCGATGACCTCCTGATCGATATCCAGCGTCTCCGGTCTTTCGACGTTGAGGCGGCCGGCTACGTTCATCAGGGCGACCGCGTCGGCTTCGGTCTGCGGAAACAAGATCGCGCCGAGCGACAATTGCGTGTTCGAAATGTGACGTGATCGCTCCTGCTTCTCCAGGATGAGCGTCGTCGCGCCGAGATCGTGAGCGCTGATCGCCGCAACCGCGCCCGCCCCGCCGTATCCGAGGACAACGACGTCGGCGCTAAAGTCCCAACGCTGTTGGGAGTCTGGTTGAGTGGTTGCCGCCGATGTCGATTTCATGGAGCGTTTCTCCCGGCCGGGTTGCGTGTCGCGCCTCTTGAAACGAATGCGGGATTGGGGCCTAATTCGCAACGCTCGTTTCCTCGCCTCATGCCGATTTCCAGCAGGTGAGCCATGACCCGCGCCGCTGCGCCGCCAATCAGAGATCTCCTCGATCTGAGGGGCAAAACGGCCTTGGTCACCGGCGCCGCCGGCGGAATCGGGCGAGGGATCGCCCGGCGCTTGGCGGAGGCGGGGGCCGCGGTCGGACTGCACCACCGGGGCGGCAAGGAGCATGCCGAGGAGACGGCGCAAGAGATTCGCAAGGCCGGCGGAAGAGCCGTCGCGGTCCAGGCCGAGTTGACCGACGCCGCATCCGTGGAAGCGGCGGTTCAAAGGGTGACGAAAGAACTCGGTCCGATCGACATCCTGGTCAACAATGCGGCGCGCCAAACCCATGCTCTCTTCGAAGAGATGGCGCTCGACGAGTGGCGCAGCATGCTCGCGGCAAATCTCGACGGCGTCTTCATCATCACCAAAATCGTGGCGGCGCAGATGATCGGGCGCGGCGGCGGCTCTGTCGTCAACATTGCTTCCATCGAGGGCTTGCAGCCGGCGCCGACCCACGGCCACTACGCCGCGTCCAAGGCCGGATTGATCATGTATACCCGCGCCGCCGCGCTCCAGTTCGGCCGCCACAATATCCGCGTTAACGCCGTCTCGCCGGGTCTCATCCGCCGCGACGGCATCGAGACGGCGTGGCCGGAAGGCGTGAACCGGTGGATGAAGGCCGCGCCGCTCGGCCGAATGGGCGAGGACGAGGACGTGGCCGACGCGGTGCTCTTCCTCGCCTCGCCGGCCGCGCGCTGGATCACCGGCGCCAATCTCGTCGTCGATGGCGGCGTAACGACCACTCCAGCATTCTGAGCGCGCGAATGACAATCTTTTCGGAGACGGCGCTTCGCGGACGAAGCATCCTGGTCACCGGCGCGGGACGCGGCATCGGCGCCGCCATCGCCGAGGCGGCGCTCGCGGCCGGCGGCGCCGTCGCTCTGGCCGACCTGAACGGCGAATTGGCGCAGGAGACGGCGCGCCGCTTGGACCCGTCCGGCGCGCGCACCTTCGCCTGCGCGGCGGACGTCGCCGATCCCGCTTCGCTCGCCAAAGCGGCGGAGGCCGCGGCGGCGCGCCTCGGCGCGCTGAGCGGCTGGGTCAACAATGCTGGCATCGTTCAAATGACGCCGGCGAAGGACTTTTCGCCGGAGGCCTGGCGCCGCGAGTTCGACGTCAATGTCGGCGGCGTGATGAACGGCGCGCAGGCCGCGTACCGCGCCTTCGCCGGCCGGGGCGGGGCGATCGTCAACATCGCGTCCAACGCCGGGAAGGTCGGCTTTCCGAACATGGCGGCGTATAACGCGACCAAGGCGGCGGTCATCAATCTCACCCGATCGCTGGCGCGCGAATGGGCCGCCGAGCGCATCAATGTGAACGCGGTTTGTCCCGGCAGCGTCGCAACGCCGATGCTGCGCGGCGTCGCCGATCATATCGCCGCTAAAACCGGCACGAGCAGCGACACGCTGTTCGCCGGCATGATCCCGGCGCAGCTCGGGCGTCACATCCAGCCGATCGAAGTCGCTCGCGTCGTCGTCTTTTTGCTGAGCGAGGCGGCCGAGATCATTCGCGGCCAGTCGATCAATGTCGATGGCGGCGAGACGCCTTATTGAGGCTCACGCGCGATTGGCGCCCGGCCAGGCCGGCATGTCGCCGGCGTAGCGGTTGAGCCCGATATCGCGCAACGTCGCGCGCCGGTGTATCTCGGCGAAATAGGGCTCGAAGACGCGATTCCTCTCCTCGATGCGCTTGTGATCGGCGAGATAGGCGGGAACCGCCTCGCACGCCTCGCGCAGGATTTCGCTTTCATCGATGCGCGTCAGCTTGCCGTCGCGCAGGACGATCTCGCCGTCAATCATGACCAGTTCGAGCGAGGAGCCGTTCTCGCAATAGACGAGATGTTTGCGCGGATCGTTCATCGGGGTGAAGGCGATGGTGTCGGTCCTCAGCATGATAAGATCGGCGCGCTTGCCGACCTCCAACGATCCGGTCTCTTGCTCGCGCATGGCGCTGCGTGCGCCGCCGATCGTCGCGGCGCGCAGGATGTCGCCGGCGCCGAGCCAGCGCGAATAATCCGGCCCGGGAACGGCGTGGATCAGCGCGGCGACGCGCATGACGTCGAAAATGCGCAATGTGTCGTTGCTCGACGCGCCGTCGGTGCCGAGCGCGATCGCGACGCCGGCGTCGAGCAGCCGCCTCAGCGGCGCAACGCCCGCGCCGAGCTTCTGGTTCGAAATGGCGTTGTGGACGACCGAGCAGCGCGCCGCGCCCATCAGCGCCATGTCGTCGTCATCGACCCAGACCGAATGAGCGATCGTCACATTGCGGTTGAGCAGGCCGAGATCGTGCAAGTAGCGGACGAGAGTCTTGCCGAACAGATCCGGCCCGGTGACCGCCTGGGTCTTCGTCTCCAGCACATGGGTATGAAAGGGAACGCGATGGCGCAACGCCATTTCGCTGCAGGCTTCGAGGAGATCGACCGTGCAGCGCTGCGGCGCCGAGGGCGAAATCATGTAGCGCAGCCGGCCGGCCTTGCCGTCGAAGGCGGCGAAAGCCGCTTCGCAATAATCGGCATAGCCGGCGCCGGTGATCATCGCGCCGCCGGCAAGTAGGGCCTGCAACTCGGCCGGCACGATGTCGCGGGCGAAGGGCAGCGTGTCGAGAACCGGGATGTTGATGATCGAGTTCGTGACATTGGCGCGCAAGCCCGCCGCTTCATAAGCGGAGAAGACCACGCCGAGCCGATCGAGCGACAGGGTCGGCGGATCGAAAAAGCAGTCGCAGATCGTGGTGACCCCGCCTCGGATCGATTCGATTGCGACCAGCATCGAGCGCAGATAGAGGAGCCGCTCCGGGATCGGCGGGCCCATCAGCAACGGATAGGCATAGAGAAGCCAGACTTCGAGCGGCATCTTTTCGTACCGCGCTTTGAAGAACTGCTCGCTGGAATGAAGATGGCCGTTGATCAGGCCGGGCATGACGAGCCGATCGCGCCCATCGATGACGCTGGCCTCGCCGACAGGGTCGAGCTTCGGGCCGATCGCGGCGATGCTTCTATCCTCGATAAGCACATCGCCGGTGAAAGGCTCATCGCCATGCGGGCCGCCCATGGCGAGGATCGTCGCTTGGCGAATGAGGGTTTTCATTTCGTACTTAATCCAATTTCCCTGGCGCGCCGCCCTCGCGCCAAGCATAGAGTTCCCAGACTTCGTCGTCAGGGCCGGTGAAGTAACAGCACGTGGCGTTCCAAGGATAATCGGCAGGCGGCGCGGAGAAGGCGACTCCCTTGGCCGAGAGCTCGCGATAGCTGGCGTCGAGCGCTTCGCGGGATGGTAGCTTGACCGCGATGCAGGCCTTGTGCGCGCCGGGCTCTCGCACATTGGAAATCCCGACATGACGGCTGATGTGATCGATCTCCCACAGGGCCAAGGTCAGCCCGGCGCCGGAAAAATCGGCGAAGCCCTCGGCGCGATGCGCGATCTTGAAGCCGAGCTTGTCGACATAGAAGCGGATCGAGCGCTCGAGATCGGCGCAAAGGATGCAGACGTCGCTGATCGCGTGGCGCTGGGCGAAATCCATCTCTTCCTCAATAGTCGCGCAATTCGCCGAACGCGCTCGCCGCCTTGGCGCCGCCGCGCAAGCGGGCGCTGATCCATATGCCGATGACGGTGGCGATATAGGGCAGCGCCAGGAGAAGATCGTTCGGCACCCGGTCGCCGAACACGAGCTGGGCGCGGATGCCGAGGGCCCCGACAATGGCGAAAAACAGCGAGGCGGCGACGGAGGCGATCGGATGGCCCGCACCGAAAATGACGGCGGAGAACGCCATGAAGCCGCGCCCGGCGGTCATGCCATAGGCGAAGATGGTCAGGCTGCCGAGCGCGAGCTCGGCGCCGCCCAGCGCGCACAGCACGCCGCCGACGCAAAGCGCGATCAGCCGCATGCGCGCCGGGCTGACGCCGACGCTGCGCGCCGCAAACGGATGCTCGCCCGAGGCGGCGAGCTGAAGCCCGAACCGGGTGCGGCGGAGCAGCGCCCAGAAGGCGAAAACGACGAACGGCATCGCGGCGACGAGCACGGAGAGAACGCCGAAATCCCCGAATTCCGTGCCAAGTCTCGGCAGGCCATAGGGCGCGTTGACCGTCGCCTGGCTGCCATAGATCGCCTGCACCGCGAGATCGGTGCCGCCCAGGCCGAGGCCGGTCATGCCGAGACCGGCGATGATCGGATTGGCGCGCAGCTTCTCGATCACGAACCACAGCAAAGCGGAGGCGATGACGCATAGCGCCACCGCGAGGGCCATCCCGAAAAGCAGCGATCCTGTCTGGACCAGGCCGAGAACCGCGGCGCAGCAGCCGATGATCATCAGCCCTTCGAGACCGAGATTCCACACGCCGGCGCGCTGGGCGAGCACCCCCGCCAGCGTGACATAGACGAGCGGCGTCCCATAGCGAAGGGTCGCGATGACGAACTCCTCCATCAGGCGCCTCCAACCGCGCGGCGCCGCGCGGCCAGCCAGCCGAGTCCAGGCGCGGCGCGCGCGGTGATGAAGAGCGCGATGGCGGCGTTGATGATGTCGATCGCCGCGGCCGGCAATCCGGCCAGCACGGGCAGATAAAGGCTGGCCGACGCCAGGCCGCCGAAGAACAGCGAGACGATCGCGGCGCCGGAAATCGAAAGACCTGCGACCAGCGCGATGAGGATGGCGGTAAAGCCAAGGGTCGGCAGGAAGCCGCTGACCAGCCTGCCATTCGGCCCGAGCACCTCCATGGCGCCGGCAAGGCCCGCCAGGCCGCCGCCCAGCATGAATCCGGCAAGGCCGAGGCGCGACATTCTTGCGCCCTGCCAGACGATCATGATCGGATTGCGCCCGGCGAGGCCGGCCAGCACGCCGAAGGCGCTGCGATTGACCAAAATCCACATGACGACGCCGACCACGATCGCCGCGCCGACAATCGTCGGCGACAGGCCGGTCTCGCTGCTGATCCGATAGGCCGGCGCGACCGGCCGGCTCGCCATGACCTGGCCCGTTCCCGAAGGGTCTTTCAGAATGCCGCCGGTGACGTAGATCAGGATCAGGCCGGCGATGAAATTGCCCATCAGGGTGGTGATGACTTCGTCGGCGCCGGAGCGCACCCGCAGTAGGCCTGGCCATAGCGCCCAGATCGCTCCGCCGGCTATGCCGGCGATGAAGCAGAGCGGAATGACGAGCGCGGCGGGATAGCCGTTCATGAAGTCGACGACGAACGTCGTCCCAATGGCGCCGATATAGAATTGCCCTTGCGCGCCGACATTGAAATAGCCGCTGCGGAACGAAATGATCACGCCGGTCGCGGTGATGAAGAGCGGCAACGCCCAGCGCAGGCTGCCTTGCCAGGCGCCGGGATTGAGAAAGGCGCCGTCGGCGATGCTTTGGAACATTTCCGGCGCGGAATAGCCGGCGAATTCGAAAATCACGCCGCATAAGGCGAGGGCGAGAATCACGAAGGCGATCGCGCGGCCGACGGCGAAGAGTCTGGCTGTCATGTCAATGCGCCCCGGTCATCGCCGCGCCGACTTCGCCAAGACGGTAAGGCGGCCGGAACTCGGCGACAATCCGTCCGGACAGCATCACGATGAGCCGGTCGCTGATATCGAAGAGTTCGTCGAGATCGGAGGATATGACGAGCACGGCGCAGCCGCGCGCCCGCGCCTCGCGCAGCGCGCGCCAGACGAAAGCCGTCGCGCCGACATCGAGCCCACGGGTCGGCTGCGCCGCGATGATCAGCGAAGCGTCGGCGTCGATCTCGCGCGCAAGAATCAATTTCTGGGCGTTGCCGCCGGAAAGCGAGCCGGCGGGTTGCGCCGTCGTATGATAGCGAACGTCCCATTCTTTCAGTGATGCGTCGCAAGCCTTGCGATAGCGCGCCGGATTGATCAGCTTCAGCGCCGAGCCGAGCACGAGCTGGCGGGCCGACCAGTTTTCCCAGAGCGCGCTCGATAGGCTGAGGCCTTCGCTGTTGCGCTCGAACGGAATGACCCGCAAGCCGCGCGCGCGCCTTTCGCTGAGCGGAGTCTTTGTGATGTCCTCGCCGCCGAGCAGGATGCGGCCGGATTGCGCGTCGACAAGGTTGGCGAGAACGCGCACCAGAGTGCGCTGGCCGTTGCCTTCGACCCCGGCGACGCCGACGATTTCGCCGCGCCCGATGGAGAGGCTCGCCTCTTCCAGGCCCGGGCCTTCCGAATCCGATCGGGTGAAGACGCGCTCCATGGCGAGAACCGGCGCGGCCTGGCTGACCGCAGCCGGGACGGGAGCGGCTTTGATCTCGTCCGTCGCGCCGACAAGCGCAGCCTCGTCCCCGGCGATCTCTTGCTCGGCTTGCGCGCCGATGATCGAGGCCGATAGCCGCCGCGCATTGGTGGCGCGCGCGGCGACCGGGCCTTCGACCAGCCTGCCGCCGCGCAACACCGTGACGGTGTCGGCGATACCGAGCACTTCGCGGATTTTATGGAGAATGAGGATGATGGTGACGCCGCTCGCCTTCAGACTCTTGAGGCGCTCGAACAGCGTCTCGATCCCGCTCGGCGAGAGGACGGCGGTCGGCTCGTCGAGGATCAGCACTTTGGCGTCAGCGACGAGGGCGCGCGCGATCTCGACGCCCTGCTGGGCCTCGACCGGCAGATCGCGGATGCGGTCACGCAAACCGGCGCGCACGCCGAGATTTTCGAGATGCTTTTTCCAGCGCGCCTCGAGGCCGCGGCGGGAAAAGAACGGCCGGCCGCGCTCCGCGCCGAACTCCATCGCTTCGGCGACGGTGAAAGATGGCGGCAGGGCGAAGTTTTGGTGGACCAATTCGACGCCGGCGGCCCGCGCCAGGCCGACATTGCCGGTCGGGATTTCCTTGCCGCCGATCGCCAGCGTCCCCGAGACGGGTTTGACGAGACCGGCGGCGACGCGGGCGAAGGTCGTCTTGCCCGCGCCGTTTTGTCCGACCACCGCATGAATCAATTTCGGCGCAAAGGCGAGGCTCACCCCGACCAAGGCGGCGACTTCGCCATATTGTACCGAAATGTCGCGGCATTGCAGTGCGGATGGCGAAGGCGCCTCGCTGGGGATCGCTTCAATCACGGCCGCCTCGCGCTGTCCGCCGGTATTCATCGAGCGACCAGAAGTGGAGTCAAGGCGGCGATTTCCGTCCAGCGCGGCAGGCGGCGTTCGGACCGGCGATCATTGGGCCGGCCCGATCCGCTTGGGCTGCTTATAGCTTGGTGTCGAAGGGCGGCTTGAGCGCGCCGGAAATGATATCGGCCTTCGCCTTCTCGATTTCCGGCCAAACCGATTTCGCTTTGGCGACGAGGTCCTTGGGACCTTGCTCCTGCCAAGTCGGCGACAGGACGAAATCGATGACGCCGGTGCCAAGGCCGGTCGCGAGATGGCCGCCTTTGAAGTCCGGCCCCGAAGCTTTCGAGACTTCGTTGTAGAGCGATTGGCCGAAATTCAGCTCGACAAGCGCCGCTACGGTCTTCGGGCCGATTTTGTATTGCGCCGGCGAGATCGCGCTCACCATGCGATCCTGGCCCTCGTTGGCGGCCTGGATAATGCCCGTATCGGTCGCCGCCGAGTCCGTCTGGATGTAATCGATGCCGCTTTGATACATCTGGCTGGCGATCTCGTGGCCCTTGGCCGGGTCCTGAAACGATCCGGCGAAAGCATGCGTGAACGTCGCCTTCGGATTGACCGAGGCGATTGCGGCTTTCAGCGAATTCACGTCCGCGTTGAGCGGCGGCAGGCTGACGCCGCCGATATAGCCGATCTTGCCGGTCTTCGAGAC
>DATGLU010000837.1:0-2476 GCA_035294045.1 Roseiarcus sp.
TTCGGCCCTTGCAGATCGATCAGGATGCCGATCGGGCGGCGATAATCCTTTTCGAGCGAGCGGATCATCGCGACGCGCTCGCGCATCCCGTCATGCTTGGCGTGGCTCATATTGATGCGGAAAACGTCGGCGCCCGCTTCGAACAGCGAGGCGACGGTGGCGCGGTCGGCGGAAGCCGGGCCCAAAGTCGCGATGATCTTGACGCGCCGCCGCCGCCTCATCGAATCCGTCCTCTGGCGCCGCGGCCGGCGGATAAGCAGGTCACGTCAGCGGTCCCATCGAAGAGGCGCTCACGGCGAGGTCGGATCGGTAAGCTGTACGGTCCAGTCCCGCGCGTCCTTGCCGGTGTCGACCTCGAAAAAGCCGGTACGATCGTAGCCTCGTACGTAGCAATCCTGCCGGCCGTCAATCTTGAATTCGCGGTCGCTGGTGCACATGAAGGCCTTGCCCTTCCACTCGCCGCCGCGCTCGTCCATCGCATAGACATAATAGAACTCGGCCGCCAGCGTGCCGCGCAGCAGGACGTCGCAATCGGACGGCTTGAGGTTCCACCAGCCCTCGCTCGTCCAGTTCTGGCCGTCGGTATAAGCGAGGGCGACGCTGACCCGGTTGGACGTGTTGTTGCACATGCGAAAATCGGCGCGGGCGGGCGCAAGGGCGAAGAGCATCGCCAATGAGCAAGCAAGGAGGCCGATGCTTTTGCGCGCTTTTTTCCGAGACTCACCCGTCTGCTCCGTCATGGCGCGCCATATTCGACGCGGCGGCCGGCCTGTCAACACGCGGCGAGGACGCAGCCGCTTCCGTCACGGCCGCGCCACATAGATGCCCAGAAGAATGGCGAGTCCGCCCGCCGCTTGGACGGCGCTGACCGGCTCATTGAGCGCGGCCCAGGCGAAGCAGGCCGCGGCGATCGCTTCGAGAAAGATGACCAGCGACGAGAACACCGCCGGCAATCGGCCGAGCGCCGCCGCGAGCAGGCCTTGGCCGCCGGCATGGCTGATCCAGGCCATTGCGAGGAGGGCGGCGAGCCCGGCGGCGCTATGCGGCCAGAAGCGATGCTCCAAAACGAGCGCGACGATCAGGAGCAAAGCGGCGGTGATCAGGGTCGCCTCAAAGGTGACGCGCGCCGCCGAAGACTCGCGCCGCGCCGCCTGGACGGCGAGAAAATAGAGGCCGAAGAAAATGCCGGTGGTCAGGCCGCAAAGGTCGCCGATCGCCCGCCCGGCATGCAGATTGAGGCTCTGCGCCAGAAGCGCGCCGCCGCCGGCGAGGCAGAGCGCGAGCCCCGCCAGAACCGAGGGGGAGGCGCGCGTTCGAAACAGCAGCCAGCCGAAAATCACCACCCAGATCGGCGCCGTCGTCGCAAAGAATGTGGCGTTGGCGATGGTCGTCGAGACGATCGACAAATGCCAGAAGAAGAGATCGCCGGCGAAAGCGAGGCCGCTCAAGATGATCGCGCGCGAAAAGCTGCGGCTGCGCGCCCCGTCGCGCTCGGCGAGGCGCATCCAGGCGTAGAGGATCGGCAGAGCGAGCGCGACGCGCCAGAAGGCGCTGGTGAACGGGCCGACATCGGCGAGGCGCACGAAAATCGGCGAAGCGCCCATCGCCAGGGCGCCGGCGACCAAAGCGAGAAACGGCGCGCCGTAACTCTTTGCGGGCTGAGCGTCGGTAAGCGCGCTGTTCATGAAGGTCTTCGGCTCGATGCGCCGAAGGCGGCGCGGCTTGGCGAAGCGCCTGGTGGCGGATCGCGCGATCAGTCCTTATTCTGGCCGCATCGCGCGAGCAAGGACTGCGGCGATCATGGACCTTTCTGGGGCGGCCGAAAGCGCATCGGTCGGGCGCGCCTTTCGACCTGTCGAATTCATCGAAGGCCCGCTCGATGCGGGTGTCGCGATCCTCTGCGACCACGCGTCGAATGCGCTGCCGCCGGTCTATGGCGATCTTGGCTTGCCGCCGGGCGCCTTGACCCGCCATATCGCTTACGACATCGGCGCGGCCTGGCTGGCGCGGCGCCTCGCCAAGCTGCTCGACGCGCCGGCCGTGCTCTCGACCTTTTCCCGCCTGCTGATCGATCCCAATCGCGGCGGCGACGATCCGGCTCTGGTGATGCGGATTTCCGACGGCGCGATCGTGCCCGGCAATGCGCGCCTCGGCGTCGAGGAGATCGCGCTGCGGCGCGATCTCTACTGGCGGCCCTATCGCCAGGCCTGCATTGATCTTGTCGAGCGGATGAGCGCGAGCGGCCGGCCGCCGGCCGTGTTGTCGATCCATTCCTTCACGCCCGCCTGGCGCGGCCGTTTGCGGCCCTGGAAAGTCGGCGTGTTGTGGGACATGGACCCGCGCCTTCCTGAGCCATTGCTGCAGGCGCTGGCGAGCGATCCCGATCTGCAGCCGGCCGACCAGACGGTCGGCGACAACGAGCCCTATGACGGCGCCTTGGCCGGCGACACGATTGACGAGGTGGCGACGGCGCGCG
>DATGLU010000838.1:0-4418 GCA_035294045.1 Roseiarcus sp.
TCACGATTTCGCGAAGACAGGTCTCGACCGTGTCGAACAGCTCGTCCGGATCGTAATCGACGCCGCTTTCGCCGCGCGGACGGCTCGGCGTCGGCCGGCTGGCGGTCGCCACATGTTCGCCGCCGGCGGTGAAAGCGAGAACGCGGATCGACTGCGTTCCGACATCGACGCCGAGCAAAACCGGTCCATCGATCGTGCGCCGTTCGGCCATGCTGTGCGCCTGCTTCGTTCGGAGGCGCTGCGGCGCCCTAGTCGATTCTTTTCCGGCGATCTTCCCTTGGCAAGGCGCAACCCGCGCCGGCGCCGCGCCCCGAGCGCCGACCGGCGGGATCGGCGCGCTGCGGGTTTGACAATCCGCCGCTTTGACGCCGCACTTCCCTGCTGAGTATGATTCCCAACGACAATCGCGATGAGGGGCGAATGGCGCAGAAATTGTTGACGGCCCTTGCCGCGCTCGGCGTGATAAGCGCCAGCGCCGCCGCCGAGGCGCAAAGCGCCGCGCCGGCGCCGACCTTGCCCTCGCTCGCGCTCAATCCCGAGGCGCCGTCGCCCTGGGCCGGCTTCTATTTCGGCAGCGAGGTCGAGGCGGCTTTCGCCAAGGGCTCGAAGCCCGGCTTTGGCGGCGCCGCCTTCGCCGGCTACAACCACGAATTGCCGAACAATCTCGTGATCGGCGTCCAAGGATCGGCGGGCTACGCGCCCTATCTCTTCGCCAGCGGCCCGGGCCACGGCTTCAATTTCGCCGAGACCAGCGCAAAAATCGGCTACGATATGGGCCGCTTCATGCCCTATCTGACGGCCGGCGTCGTCTTCGCCAAAGCCAATTCTTTCGGCGTGCCTGCCTATACCGGCGCCGCCAATTCGATGAACGCGCTGTTCGCCCCCGGCGGCGACCTCCGCGCTTTCGGGGTGGTCGGCGCGGGTTTCGATTACGCGATCACCAACAATCTCAGCTTCGGTCTCGAAGTCCGGGCGGGCGCTGGCCGCGCCCCGCTGGCGCCATAATTTTTGTACTGCTAGCCGACCTGCTCGACGCATGGCGGCTCTGCCGAGCTTAGCTGTTGCCGAGCCCTTGGGCCGCCCGCTATAGGGTCGCTCATCCGCTCGCCTTTGTTGGACCCCATGCCGCCTCTCAATCGCCGCGCGCTGCTCGTCGCCGTGATCAGCGCTTCGGCAGCGCGTTGGACCATGTCGGCTGTCGCTCAGCAAAACCAGCCTTCCTCGCCCGCTGCGGCTGGCCCCGCCGCCGCGCCGCATTTCGGCTATGACGATGTCGTCAAGAAGGCCCGAGATCTTGCCGCCGCGCCGTTCGACGGGCGCGTCGCGCCGCTGCCGGACGGGCTCGCCCATCTCGATTTCGACGCCTGGCGCGATATCCGCTTCCGCCCGGACAAGGCTTTGCTCGGCCAGAACGGCGGTCCGTTCCGCCTCGAACTGTTCCATCTCGGCCATCTCTATAAGCGGCCGGTCGTCATCAACGTTCTGCGCGACGGCATTCCGGCGCCGATCCCCTACGCCGCCAATCTCTTCGACTACGGCCACAACAAGCTGGACGCCAACCTGCCGATCAATCTCGGCTTCGCCGGTTTTCGTCTTCACTATCCGCTGAATTCGCCGAAAGTGATGGACGAGGTGATCGCCTTCCTCGGCGCGAGCTACTATCGCTTTCTCGGCCGCGCTCAGCGCTACGGCCTCTCCGCGCGCAGCCTCGGCATCAACACCGCCGTCGGCCAGACCGAGGAATTTCCGTTCTTTCGCGAATTCTGGATCGACACACCCGAGCCCGGGGCGCAGCGCGCCGTCATCTATGGGCTTCTCGACAGCGAGTCCGCCTCGGGCGCGTTCCGCTTCGAGCTCTATCCCGCCCAGGAGACGACGATCGAAGTCACCGCGACGATTTTCGCGCGGCGCGAAATCCAAACGCTCGATATGGCGCCTTTGTCGTCGATGTTCCTGCTCGGCAAGAACGATCACCGCATCGCCGACGATTTCCGCAACGAATTGCACGATTCCGACGGACTGCTCATCCATAACGGATCGGGCGAATGGATCTGGCGGCCTCTGAGCAATCCGGTCGAGCCGGAAATGTCGGTGTTTCTCGACAAGGACATTCGCGGCTTCGGCTTGTTGCAGCGCGACCGCAATTTCGCCGACTACCAGGACATCGACCTGGCCTACGAGCTGCGGCCGAGCTATTGGATCGAGCCGCGCGAGAATTGGGGCGAGGGCCGCATCGAGCTGCTCGAATTGCCGACCACCGACGAGAGCAACGACAATATCGTCGCCTCCTGGGTTCCCAAGGAGCCGATGGAGGCCGGTCGTACGTTGAGCTACGGCTATCGCATCACGGCGCTCTTGAACGACGCGCGGCTCGCGCCGGGCGGCCGCGCTATCGCCACCTATCGCACCCATCCGCGCGCCCTCGGCTCGATCGAGCCGCTCGCGCCCGGTTCGACGCGCTTCATCATCGATTTTTCCGGCGGCGATCTCGCCTATTATCAGGCCCAGCCCTCGATGGTGGAAGTCGTGCCGTCGGCCTCGAAGGGGAAGATCACGCGCTCGTTCCTGACCGCCAATCCGCATATCCAAGGCTTCCGCGCCGGCATCGACGTGCAGATCGATCCCGGCCAGGCGTCGGACTTGCGCGCTTTCCTGAAAGCCGGCAGCCGCGCGCTGACCGAGACCTGGACCTTTCCCTGGCGAGCCTAGCCGAGGGCAGCGTTGCCCCCTCTCGTACCCTGCCCCGCTTCGCGGGAGAGGGGGCCCCAAGCGCCGTGCTTCAATCCTCTCAGCCGCGCTCTGAGCAGGCGTGATCCGCGGCGTCGAGCACCCCCTCTCCCGCGAAGCGGGGGAGGGTACGGGAGGGGACCGCGGCGTTTGAAGCGGCGTATCCTACCCGCGCAGCGCCTGATCGAGATCGGACCACAGATCCTCGACATCTTCCACCCCGACCGAAAGCCGCAGCAGGTCGGGCGGACATGGCGAGCCGGGTCCTTCGATCGAGGCGCGGTGTTCGATCAAGGATTCGACGCCGCCGAGCGAGGTGGCGCGCCTCCACAAGGCGACGCACGCCGCCGCTTCGATCGCCGCCTTTTCGCCGCCGGCGGCGCGGATCGACAGCATGCCGCCGAAGCCGCCGCTCATCTGGCGGCGCGCCAAGGCATGGCCGGGATGGGTCGGCAGGCCGGGATAGAGGACTTGCGCGACCCTCGGATGGCTCGACAGGCGCTTGGCGAGCTCAGCGGCGTTTTGCGACGCGGCGCGGACGCGCAGATGCACGGTGCGCATGCCGCGAATGAGCAGGAAGGCTTCGAACGGCCCGAGGATCAGGCCATGCGCCCCGCGAATCTGCTTCACCCTCGCCATGAGCGCATCATCGATGGCGAAGGCCAATGCGCCTGCAAGTACGTCGGAATGGCCGTTGAGATATTTCGTCGCCGAATGCATCGCCACATCCGCGCCGAGCGCCAAAGGCCGGGTCAGGATCGGGCTGGCGCACGTCGAATCGACCGCGAGTTTAGCGCCGGCGCGATGGGCGAGCTCGGCCGCGCCGGCAATGTCATAGATCGACCATAGCGGATTGGATGGCGTCTCCAGCCAGACGAGCTTGGTGCGGCCCGGCTGAATCGCGGCGGCGATTGCGCTTAAGTCCTCCGCGGCGACGAGATCGACGGCAAGGCCGAAACCCGGCGCCTCATTGACCAGCCAATTGCGCAGCGACCAGTACATCACTTTCGGCGCGACAATATGGGCGCCCGGGCCAAGCGCCAGGAACAAGGCGATGGCGGCGGACATGCCGGAGCCGAAGAGCAGCGCGGCGGCGCCCTCTTCGAGCGCGGCGACCACCGCTTCGCCCTCGCGCACCGTCTCATTGTCAGGGCGGCCATAGATATTGCCGCTGCGATAGAGATTGTCGGGATCGCGGATGAAGGTCGTCGTCACATGGAGCGGCGGCACGATCGCGCGGGTCGCCTCGTCGATCTTGCCCAAAGCTTGCGTCGCGCGCGTCGCTGCGCGCCAAGCAGGTCGTTCCGTGGTCATGGGCCTCCGATCAGATCGCCTCGCCGTAGAGCAGCCGCGGCGCCGCGCCGCGCTCTCCCGCCGCTTCCTCGATCAGCAAGGTTTTCAGCGCTGGCGCGCGGTCGACGAGGCGCAGTCCGAAATCGCGCAGAGCCCGAAGGGGCGGAACGTCGTTTGAAAAGAGGCGGTTCATCGCATCCATGCCGAGCCCGCTCGCCGCGACGTCGAAACGGCGCGCGCGCTCGTACTCTTGCAAAGGCGCGGCGGCGCCCGGATCGAGGCCGAGCCGCATCTGCTTGACGACGATCTCCGCCAGAGCGGCGACGTCGCGCAACGCCAGATTGAGCCCCTGCCCGGCCAAGGGATGAATGATGTGAGCGGCGTCGCCGATCAACGCC
>DATGLU010000839.1:0-3163 GCA_035294045.1 Roseiarcus sp.
CGGAAAGCGCCCGCGCGAAAGCCGGCCTTTGCTTGAGCCGATGATAATAGGCGTCGATCGCCGGCCATTTTTTCAGATCGACCGGCGTCGCAATCTTCCAATTAAGAACCGTGAAGAGGTAGGCGTCGGCGACGCTAAGCCGGTCGAGAAGGAACTCACGGCCGTCCAGATAGGCGTTCAGGTAAGCAAGGGTCTTCTCGCCCTTTTCGAGCGCGCGCGCTTTGCCCTCTTCCGGCATTTTCTTGTCGAAAAGCGGAATGAACAGCGCCTTGTGCAGCTCGGTCCCGATGAAGCTCAGCCATTGCTGGAGCTTGGAGCGGGCAAGGCCGTTCGGCGGCGCGAGTTCCGCCTGCGGCGTCCGATCCGCGATCAATTGCAGGATCGCCGCGTTTTCAGTGAGCACGTCGCCGCTGTCGAGACGGATCGTCGGCACCAGGCCGAGCGGATTGACGGCGAAGAAGTCGGCGCCGTCCAGCGTTTGCTTGGTCTTTGGGTCGACTTCCGTGAATTTCGCCTCGGCGCCAGCCTCGTAAAGCGCGATGCGCGAGGCCATCGAGCAGGCGAGCGGCGAGAAATATAGCTCCATTTCCGTCTCCCATTGATTTTTGTAACGGTTCGCATACAAATACGCGGAGCAAGCGCGCTGTCAATAATTATTTGCGAAATGGTACAAAATAATCCGAGAAACGAGAGCGCCAGCACGGCGCGCCGGCCGCGCGGGCGGCCGCGCGGCTATGATCCCGACGCGGCGCTGAGCCGGGCCATGGAGGCCTTTTGGAAGGCCGGCTATGCCGGAACCTCGCTCGACGACCTCGCCGCCGCGACCGGCATGAACCGGCCGAGCCTCTATGCGGCTTTCGGCGACAAGCGCGCGCTCTACCTCAAAGCGCTCCGCCATTATTGGCGGATGAGCGCCGCCGAAATGCGCGAAGTCCTGACCGAAACGCGGCCGCTGCGCGACGCGCTGAACGAATTCTACCGCCGCGCGATCGCGATCTATTGTGGCGTCGAGGGGCGGCCGCGCGGCTGCTTCTCGGTCTCGACCGCGCCCGCCGCCGCGCTCGAAGATGAGGAAGTCCGCGTCGCCCTCGCCGAAAGCGTGCGGCGGCTCGACGAGCGGCTGGAGGCGCTGATCAGCGCGGCGCAAAAGCGCGGCGAACTGGCCGAGGGCGCCGATCCCGCCGCTCTGGCCCTGCTCGGCACAGCGACGCTGCACACGCTCGCGATCCGCGCGCGGGCCGGGACGGATGCCGCGGCGCTTGAGAAAATGGCGCGGAAGGCAGTCGCGGCGATGTGCAGCATGGGCGGGGGCGAAAGCACATAGCCATACGCCCTCCGTGAACTGCGCTCCATTGAGTAGATTGCTTCGCTTCGCTCGCAATGACGGCCGAAGAGTCCAATTACGTGCAGCCGATGACCGCTTCGGCCGCGCTCACCGAGCGCGGCTACAGTCTGTGGCCGTTAGGCGCTCGCCTTTCGGTACAAAGCCAGCGATCCCGCCAGAGCCAGCAGCGCGCCGCCGCAGATGCGGTCGAGCCAGAGCGCGCCCGATCTCTTCAGCGCGCGCATCGCTTGCGATCCAAGCGCGGCGTAAGTGAGCATCACAAGAAAATCGATCGTCGCGAAGACGATCGCCAGCGCGAGAAATTGCGGCGCTTGCGGCATCGCGGGCGCGACGAATTGCGGCAGGAAGGCCGAGAAGAACAGATAGCCTTTCGGATTGGTCACCGCAACGAGGAAGCTCTTCAAAAAGATCGCCGGCGCCGAGCGCGCCCTGCTTTCGCCCGCTGCGCGCATCGCCTCGTCGAACGCACCCTTCGAGCGCAGCAGCATGATCCCGAGAAAAGCGAGATAGGCGACGCCGATCCATTTGACGATGGCGAACCAGAATTCCGAGGCGGCGAGCAGCGCGCCTAGGCCGGCGGATACCGCGCCGATCAGGACGAAGTCCGAGGCGACGGCGCCGGCCATGCCGAATAGGGCGCGGCCGACGCCGAAGCGCGAGCCGTTGCTCAAAGCGAGCAGCACGGTCGGCCCAGGCGTCGCAATGCCGATAAAGGCGACCAGCGCGAAGGCGAGCAGCGTCATGATGGACAAGCGGGCGACTCCTTTACGCGATCATGGCCGCAAATAGGCCCAGCCTTGCGCCTGCATGTCGGCGAGCAGAACCACCCCGCCCTTTTCGGCAGCGGCGAAGCCCGGCATGAGATCGTTCAAGCTCAGCTTCATCGCCGCCATCGTATGCCCGCAAGCATAGAGCGCGACGCCGGCTTTCGCCGCCTCCGCGGCCGCTGATCGAATCGCGTGATCATGCGCGTCGGCGCGGAAGGCGGCGAGCGCGCGGCCATGCACGACGAGCGCGATTCTGATCGCCGCCGGCCCGCCCGCGCCTTCGATATGGTTATGGATGTTGCCAAGTACGAAGCCGACCTTCTCAAGATCGGCGAGGTGATAGACGACTTTCTGCGCGCGTTCCGCCTCGGCGCGCGCGCCGGTCGCGGCAAGCCCGACCATCCCAGCCAAAGCGGCGCGAAAGAAATTGCGGCGCTCCATTGGCGTTTCCTTTAGCGCTGGCGCAACATCTGCGCCTTTTCCTGCCTGTCCGCGCCGAGCGCGAGGCAATGCTTGATCTCGGCGCGATCGAGCCGGAACACTTTATCGTCCGATCCGAAGCCGCCATGCAGCACGGCTTTGTCCGCCTCGTCCTGGGCGTCGTCGGCGCCCGGCGTCCAGGTCTGCGCGCCGTAGGGGATGGTCACCAGCATCGCGCCGTTGTCCTTCAGCGCCACATCGATGCTGCCGCCGTCGCAAGCGACGGCGCAATGGGCCTTGACCGGGCCGTTCGGATCGTTCTCCGGATGGCTCGCCGAGCAGTCGCCGTTGACTTCCTTCATCCGCTTCGCCTTGCGGAAATCGACGCCGATGCGCACCTCGTAGCGCGGCGCTTCGCCCGGCTCGGGATGCGCCTCGATCGTGTATTTCACCAGCAGGGTCATCGCGCGCACGTTCTGCTGCGGATGCGAGGCGAGATGCGCCGCGTCATAGAGCCGGTCGAAACAGGCGTAGCTCTCGCCGACCGCCGGCTCGCGCGCGAGCAGACGCTTGATGAAATCCTCCGCCGTTCCCGCCGCCGCCGGAGCTGCCGAAGCGAGAAGGATCGCGC
>DATGLU010000840.1:0-2313 GCA_035294045.1 Roseiarcus sp.
CGCGATGACAGCGCCCGACGCCGCCCGCGCCGCCCGGCGCTTCCGCGTCCCGCCCGCCGCGACCGCGATCCTCTTCGCCGCGCTGGTCGGCGGCGTCCTCGTCCTTGCTTCCGGCGCCAATCCGCTCAACGCCTATTACCAGATCCTCGCCGGCTCGCTGAGCCTCGGCTCCCTGCCGGACACGCTGAACTGGGCGGCGCCGCTGGTCGGCATGGCCGTCGCCGCCGCAATCCCGCTGCGCGGCGGCATGATCAATCTCGGCGGGGACGGACAGATGGTGATCGGCGGTCTCACCTCGGCGGTGGTCGCCCTGTACCTTCCCGCGCCGGGCCCGGTCGCGGCGGCCGCCGCGATCGTCGCCGCGGCGATCGCCGCCGGCCTCTACGCCTCGCTCGCCGCCTGGGGCGAGACTCGCCACGGCATCCCGATGCTGGTGTCGAGCCTGCTGCTGAGCTATCCGGCGGTCGGCATCTGCTCCTACATCGTACGTTTTCCGCTTCGCGACACGACGACCGGCCTGCCGCAAACGCGGATGATCCCCGAAGGCGCGCGGCTTCTCTCGATCGCCGGGCCGCTCAATGTCGGGCTCCTCGTCATCGCCGCGATCGCGGCGGCGGCGGTTTTCGTCGATCGACGCGCCATCGTCGGCTATGAGTTGCGCCTGCGCGGCCTGAACAAGCGCTTCGCCGGCTATGGCGGCGTCGACCTCGAAAGGCAGGCGCTGCTCGCCATGTTCCTCAGCGGCGCGATCGGCGGCATTGTCGGCGCCATCCTGGTGCTCGGCTCGGATTTCCGCTTCATCGACGAGGCTCTGCTCATTCCGAGCTATACATGGTCAGGCTTGATGGCCGCCCTGCTCGCCAATGGCGAGCCTGTCGGGACCATCCTTGCCGGCTTCTTCTTCGCCGCCTTGCAGACCGGCGGCTTCGCCATGCAGCGCGAGACGACGATCCCGCGCGTCCTGACCCTCGTCTTGCAAGCGATCGTGATCCTCTTCCTGGCGGTTCGTCACGGCCTTGGCAGGCGCAACGCATGAGCGGCTGGATCACGCCTTTCCTGATTCACTCGGCGGTCCAGGCGATCACGCCGATCCTGCTCGCCGCCCTCGCCGGCTCGCTCTGCGCGCGGGCCGGCGTCTTCAACGTGGCGCTCGAGGGCAAAATCCTGATCGGCGCCTTCGCCGCGGTCGTCGCCAGCTATTATACGCAAAGCGCGACCGGCGGCGTCGCCGCGGCGATGATCGCCGCCATGGTCTTCTCGCTGATCCTCGCCTATGGGGCGACGGTCTTTCGCGGCGATCATGTCGTGATCTGCATCGGCATGAACCTGCTCGCGTCGGGCCTCACCGCGTACCTCCTGCGCGTTCTCTTCGGCGTCAGCGGCGTGTTCAGCGATCCCGCCATTGTCAGCCTCGGCAAGATTCGCATCCCCGCCATCCGCGACATTCCGATCATCGGATGGGGCTTTTTCAGCCAGACCGTCGTCACCTGGATCGCCTGGGGCCTGGTTGTCGCGATCAGCCTGATCCTGTTCCGCACGCCGATCGGCCTGCGCCTGCGCGGGGTCGGCGAGCAGCCGGACGCCGCCGAGACTTTGGGCGTCGATGTCACGGCCTACCGCATCGCCGCCGTGATCGCGGCGGGCGGGCTCTGCGGCCTTGCCGGCGCGCAGCTCTCGCTCGGCGCCGTCAGCGTCTTCGCCGAGGATATGAGCGCCGGGCGCGGCTGGATCGCGGTGGTCGCGGTGATGCTCGGACGGGCCAATCCGATCTATGTGGCCGGCGCCTGCGCTTTGTTCGGCCTCGCCGACGCGATGAGCGTCAGGCTGCAAGGCGAGGGCCTGCCCAATCAGCTCACTGACATTTCGCCCTATGCGGTGACGCTCGCCGCGCTGGTGATCAGCCACCGCAAGCGCAGGCGCGCCGCCCTGCCCTCCTCCGAAGTCGACGCCGCCTCGCCCGGCGGCGTCGCCGAGCCGCAGCCGGATACGAGGTGATACCGTTTCGGCAGGCGAACAGGATGGGCGTAGCGGCTGACCCTCATCCGGCCGCTTCGCGGCCACCTTCTCCCGCAAGCGGGAGAAGGGACTGTGGCCGCGCTCGGCGACCGTACTGTAGCCGCGGTCGACGACCGCGGTTACAGCGCGGAGAGGGATGGAGGCCGCGGTCGGCGACCGCGGCTACAGGCGCGCCCCCTCTCCCGCTTGCGGGAGAAGGGGTTGTCGCCGCGGTCGGCGATCGTACTGTAGCCGCGCGGTCGTCGACCGCGGTTACAGCGCGGAGAGGGATGGAGGCCGCGGTCGGCGACCGCGGCT
>DATGLU010000841.1:0-7360 GCA_035294045.1 Roseiarcus sp.
GACGAAGGCGACCCCGGCCTCCCGCCCGCCGCCGAGCTTGCCCATGACGAAGCCGCCAAGCGCGACGAAATCCGTCTCTTTCGCCTCTTTCGCGCCGCCGATTCCGATGACGAGCAGGCGCGGCGAAGCGAGCCCGCGCGGCGCGAGAATATCGAGCGCGGTCTGAGCTTTGCCGGTGAAGCGCGCCGTCGCGGCGGCGCCGGCGAGGAGATCGGCCGCGGCCGGGACCAGTTCGGCGACGCGCTTGGCCAGCTTCAGATCGGCGCCGGCGAAAACGACAAAGGTCGCTCCCTTCGGCGCCGCAAGCGGCGCGAAGTCGACTTTCACGGTCACGCTCATCGATTCCTCTAAACGGGCCTTTTCCGGGCCGGACCGCCATCTGCGCCAGAGCGCCACGACAAATCAAGAGCCGGGCGCAGGCTGAGCCGCCCCGAAAAGGCCCCAAAGTCGAGGCGACGGTTTTTCCGGGCGCCGCCGCGTCGGCGTGGCCCGGCGCTCTTGCGCGAAGCGCGGCAGAATCGGAAAAAGCGGAGCCAATGACGCGCATCGAGCGCTATATTTTCCGCACCGCCTCGCTGGCCTTCCTGGCCGGCTTGTTCGCGCTGACGGCCGTGGTCTGGATCACCCAGGCGCTGCGGCAATTCGATCTTTTGACCAGCAAGGGCCAGACCATCCTCGTCTTTCTGGCGATGACCGGCCTGACCATTCCCTCGCTCGTCGCCATCATCGCGCCGGTCGCGTTGTTTGTCGGCGTGCTCTACAGCCTCAACAAGCTCAACGGCGACAGCGAGCTCGTGGTGATGAGCGCGGCCGGAATCTCGCCCGGCGCGCTGCTGCGGCCCTTCGCTTTGCTCTTCGCCCTGGTCTTCGGCCTCGTCGCTTGGATGACGCTCGACGTGATGCCGGCGAGCTTCGACGCGATCCAGCTCCTGACCTCGCGCATCCGGGCCGATTTCATCACAAATTTCGCCCGGCCGGGCGCTTTCACCGAGCTGGAATCGGGCTTCGTCTTCCATTATCGCGAGCGCGGCCCGGACGGCTCCTTGCGCGGCGTTTTCATGCAGGACCGTCGCGATCCGGCCCATATCACCAGCTATATCGCCGAGCGCGGCAGGACGATCGAAAAGAACGGCTCGAACTATCTCGTGCTCGACGAGGGAAGCTACCAGCGGCCGGCCGCCGGCGGCGATTCGGCGATCGTCACCTTCAAGGACTACACGATCGATCTCACGCAATTCGCGCACCGGGACGAGACTTCGAAACGGCCGCGCGAGCGCTCGACCGCCGATCTCATCTCGCCCGATCCCAAGGACGAGACGATGAAGCGGCTCGCCGGCCGGTTTCGCGCCGAATTGATCGACCGGCTCACCGCGCCTTTTTACGCCTTCGTCGCCGGCCTGATCGCCTTCGCCGCGCTCGGCGAGGCGCGCACCACCCGCCAGGGGCGCGGCGTCGCGATCGCGGTCGCGATCCTCGCCTTCGCCGCCGTGCGGCTCGGCGGCGTCGCCGCGACCAGCTTCGTCGTCTCCCGGCCGCGCGCCGAATATGTCGTTTGGGCCCTCCCCTTTGTCGTTTGCATTCTGTGCCTTGACGCGATCTTCCACGGCCCGCTGATCCGCCTCGCCGTCGCGCTGCCGCAGCGGGCCCGGACGCCTTAGATGATCGGCCCGACGCTTGCGCGCTACATGGCGCTGCGTTTCGCCAAGACTGTCCTTGCGACATTCGCCGGCGTGTTCGCGCTGATCTTCACCATCGACCTGGTCGAGACCTTGCGGCGCACCGGCGACTCGCCGAAAGCGACCGGCGTCCTGATGATGATGCTGTCGCTTTTTCATACGCCGACCATCGCTGAGCAGGTCCTGCCTTTCGCGGTGCTGTTCGGCGCGATGATCGCCTTCCTCAACCTGTCGCGGCGGCTTGAACTGGTCGTGGCGCGCGCCGCCGGCGTTTCGGTCTGGCAATTCCTGACCCCGCCGATCCTCGTCGTGCTGCTACTCGGAATCGCCTCGGTCACGCTCTACAATCCCGCCTCGGCCTATCTCAAGCAGCGCGCCGACCAGATCGAGGCCAAGATTTTCGGCCAGGCCGGGCAGTTGAGCAGCTCGGCCGGTTTATGGATCCGCCAAAAAAGCGTCGACGGCCAGGCGATCATCCGCGCCGAGAAGGCGAGCGAGGGCGGCGTGATCCTTTCCGGCGTCACGGTCTTCGATTTCGACCGGCAAGGGCGCTTCGAGGAGCGCATCGACGCCGCCAGCGCCGCCCTGCACCATGGCTTCTGGCGGCTCGCCGACGCCAAGGTCGTCACGCCGGGGATTGAGACCCAATCGGTCAAGTCCTACCTGCTGGCGACCAACCTGACGCCGCGCGAGGTCTCGCAATACTTTACGCCGCCGGAAACCGTGCCATTTTGGAGCCTGCCGGCCTTGGCGGATCAGACCGAGCGCGCCGGCCTCGATGCGGCGGCTTATCGCTTGCGATATCAAGAGCTTCTGGCGAGACCGCTGATGCTGGCGGCGATGGTTTTGATCGCCGCTTCCTTTTCATTAAGATTTTTCCGAATGGGCGGCGTCGGGTTCATGGTTTCCGGTGGCGTGGCGGCGGGCTTCGTGCTTTATGTCTGCACCAAATTGGTCGGCGATCTTGGGGGCGCTGGATTCATCAGCGCGCCGGTCGCCGGCTGGTCGCCGGCGGTGGTCGGGTGCTTGTGCGGGGTCTTGGCGCTTTTGCATCAGGAGGATGGTTGATGGGCCGGCCCGCCCGCCCTCCTGAATCCGGCAAGGGCCGCCGGCGCAGCCTTGCGCTGGGCGGCGGAGCTTTGGCCTTCGTCCTCGCCGGCTTGATCCTGCTGTCGCCGGCCTGCATCTCGCCTTCCTTGGCGCAAGCGGCGAGCGCCGCGGCCAAGCCGGCCAATCCCGGCGCAAAGAAGCCGGACAAAATGCTCGTCCAGGCCAACGAGCTCGTCTTCGATAAGGATAAGAACACCGTCTCGGCGGTCGGCGACGCGCAAATCTATTACCAGGGCCGCATCCTCGAAGCCGACCGAGTCGTCTATGACCGCGCCAAGAAGCGCGTCTACGCCGAAGGCCACGCCAAATTCACCGACGAGCATGGCGATGTGACCTATGGCTCGCGTTTCGAGCTCACCCAGGATTTCCGCGACGGCTTCATCGACAGCGTCCAGACGCTGACCAAGGACAAGGCGCGCTTTTCCTCGCCGCGGGTCGAGCGCTCGGAAGGCGTCGTCACCGTCTTCGAGAAGGGAACCTACACGGCCTGCGAGCCCTGCAAGGACCATCCTGAGCGGCCGCCGCTGTGGCAGGTCCGCTCGGCGCGGATCATCCACAACAATCAGACGCACACCGTCTATTACGAGGATTCCACGCTGGAGCTGGCCGGCGTTCCGATCGCCTATATCCCCTATTTCTCGGCGCCGGACCCGACCGTCACCCGGCAGAGCGGCGTTCTCGCGCCGCATTTCATTCGCGACACCCGGCTCGGCTATGGCTTCGGCGTCCCTTATTTCTTCGACCTGGCGCCGAATTACGACCTGACGGTCGATCCGACCCTGCTCAGCCGGCAAGGCCTGCTCGGCGACGTCGAATGGCGCCATCGCCTCGACAACGGCGCCTACACGATCCGCGCCACCGGCATTTTCCAGCAGGACCCGAAGGCGTTCCTGCCCGCGCCCTACGGCTCGGGCGGCGAGCGGTTCCGCGGCTCGGTGGAGACCGCCGGCCGATTCTACATCAACGACCGATGGGCCTTCGGCTGGAACATCACGGCGCTTACCGACCGCTACTATTTCGCCGACTACAAGCTCAAGACCGAGGACATTTCGCACTACTACATCGCCGACGTGGTCTCGTCGGTCTATCTCCGCGGCCAGGGCGATCGCGGCTTTTTCGATCTCAGCGGCTATCATTTCGAAGGCCTGACGCAGAACGATTTCGAAAAGCAGGAGCCGTTTGCGGCGCCAGTCCTCGACTACAACAAGACGATCGACATTCCCGGCGCCGACAAGGGCGGCCTCGGCGGCCAGGCGACGATCGATGTCAACGTCACCTCGGTCTCGCGCGAGGCGGCGCTGTACCAATCGACGGGCCTGCAGACGCTCGACAAGGCTTTCAGCCTCTACAATGTCTGCACGACCTATACGCCCGGCAAATGCATGGTGAGAGGCGTCGCCGGCAATTACAGCCGCGCCTCGCTGCAACTGTCCTGGCAGCGCAAATTCATCGACCCGATCGGCGAGGTGTGGACGCCATTCATCTTCGCCCGGCTCGACGGCGAGGAGACGGCGCTCAACACCAATCAGACCTTCACCTTCGTCAATGGCGCGATCACCGACTCGATCAGCAATTCGATGCAGCCGGCCTTTTTCGCCGGCCAGCAGAGCGACGTTTCCGACCGCGCCATGCCGGGAATCGGCCTCGAATACCGCTATCCCTGGTTCTCCTCGACGCCGATCGGCTCGCAGGTGATCGAGCCGATCGCCCAGGTCATCGCCCGGCCGAACGAAATCAATCCCAAGCTGCAGCCGAACGAAGACGCCCAAAGCCTCATCTTCGACGACACGACGCTGTTCGAGTGGAACAAATATTCAGGCTATGACCGCATCGAAGGCGGCGGGCGGCTCAATTACGGCGCGCAATATACGCTGAACTTCAACAATGGCGGCCATCTCAACCTGGTCGGCGGCGAGTCGATCCATCTCTTCGGCGTCAATTCCTTCGCCGTTCCCGACGCCGCCAATACCGGATTGGAATCGGGCCTCGACAAGAAATATTCCGACTTCGTCGCGCGCCAGACCTTCGCGCCGATTTCGGCGGTTTCCTTCTCGACCAAGGAGCAATTCGACAGCTCGACGCTGGCGATGAAACGCTTCGATTTCATCACCAGCGCCACCTATGGCCCGCTGACGACGACGCTCGATTTCGGCCGCTACGCCGCCCAGCCGGAGCTTGGCTATTTCTATGCGCGCGAAGGCCTGCTCACCAGCGCCAAATACAAGTTCGCCGACCATTGGTCGGTGAACGGCACGGTCGTGTTCGACATGTCGCGCCACTACTATGATGTGGCCGGACAGAGCACGCCGGTCCTCTATGCGCCGACCTATGGTTTCGGGGTCGGCTATAGCGACGAATGCACCACCGTCAATTTGAGCTACACGTCGACGCTGACCGACCCGATCGCGTCGACACCCGGGGTTCGCGACCAGACCGTGCTTCTGCAAATCACGCTGAGGACTTTGGGCGAGCTGCGCGCCAGCACAAGCATCGGCGAATCGGCGCCGGAGACGACGACGCCTTACGTCCAGTGAGCGCGTCGTGACGCCCGCGCCGCTCGCCATGACAATGGGCGACCCGGCCGGAATCGGCCCCGAACTCATTCTGAAAGCCTGGCTCGATCGAGACGCGATCGGCGCGCCTTTTTTCGCGATCGCCGATCCGCGGACGCTGACGGCGCTCGCCGCGCGGCTCGGGCTCGACGTTCCGATCATCGCCGCCGAAGCGGCCGGCGCGGCGGAAATTTTCGATGACGCCTTGCCGATCGTTTCTTTGACGCATGAAGTCTCGGCCGAATCCGGCCGGCCGGATTCGAAAAACGCCGCCGCGATTCTCGAATCGATCGAGCGCGCGGTGGAATTCGTCCGTCAGGGCGAAGCGAGCGCCGTCGTCACCAATCCGATCGCCAAGAGCGTGCTCTATGAAGCAGGCTTTCAGCATCCCGGCCATACCGAATATCTCGGCGAATTGGCGGCGCGCTGGGGCGACGCGGCGCGCCCGGTCATGATGCTGTGGTCGCCCGAGCTCGCCGTGGTTCCGGTCACGATCCATATCCCGCTCGCCGAGGTTCCGCGCGCCCTGACTTGCGAAGCGATCGTCGAAACAGGCCGCATCGTCGCCCGCGACCTGCAAACGCTCTTCAAGATTGCCCGTCCGCGCCTTGTCATGGCCGGGCTCAATCCGCATGCCGGCGAAGGCGGCGCGATCGGCCGCGAGGAGATCGACCTTATCGCCCCGGCGATCGCCGCCTTACGCGGCGAAGGCTATGACGTCGTCGGCCCCCTCTCCGCCGACACGATGTTCCACGCCGCGGCGCGAAAAAAATACGACGCCGCCATCGTGATGTACCATGACCAGGGCCTCATTCCCCTAAAGACGCTCGCTTTCGACGACGGCGTCAATGTCACGCTCGGCCTGCCCTTCATCCGTACTTCGCCCGATCACGGCACGGCTTTCGACATTGCCGGCCAGGGCCGGGCCAACCCGGCGAGCCTGATCGCCGCGGCGCGCCTGGCGGCGCGGCTCGCGGCGGCATGAGCCTCGCTCAGGACGGCTTGCCGCCGCTGCGCGAAATCGTGGCGGCTTACGGCCTTTCGCCGAAGAAATCGCTCGGCCAGAACTTCCTCTTCGACCTGAACCTGACCGGCCGCATCGCCCGCGCCGCCGGCCCGCTCGACGGCGTCGCCGTCGTCGAAATCGGGCCTGGACCGGGCGGCTTGACGCGCGCTTTGCTTGCCCACGGCGCCAAGAAGGTCATCGCCGTCGAGCGCGACGCCCGCTGCCTCGCCGCCTTGCAGGCGATCGGCGCGCATTGGCCGGGACGGCTCGACATTATCGAAGCCGACGCGCTGAGCCTCGATCATCGCCTGATTGTCGAGAAGGCGGCGGGCGCGTCGATCCGCATCTGCGCGAACCTCCCTTACAATATCGCGACGGCCCTGCTCGCGCGCTGGCTCGAAGCCGAGCCCTGGCCGCCCTTCTACGAGCGCTTGACGCTGATGTTCCAGCGCGAGGTCGCTTTGCGCATCGTCGCGACGCCCGCCGAGCGCGCCGATTACGGCCGCCTCGCGGTGCTTGCCGGCTGGCGGACATGCGCGCGCATTCTGTTCGACGTGCCGGCCGCCGCCTTCACGCCGCCGCCGAAAGTCGTCTCCAGCGTCGTCGAACTGGTCCCGCGGCCCCAGCCGGCGGCCTGCGATCTGCGCCTGCTCGGCGCCGTGACTCAGGCGGCTTTCGGGCAAAGGCGCAAAATGCTGCGGCAATCGCTGAAAGGCTTCGCTGCGTCTTTGGACGCGGAGGCGAGCGGCCTGCTCGCGGCGGCGGGGATCGAGCCGACGCGGCGCGCCGAAGAGATCGGCGTCGAAAGCTTCGTCGCTTTGGCGCGGATCGCGGCGAGTTTCGCCAAGCCCGTTAACGCGGCTGCAAGCGGCGCTCCCTAAAACTGGCACTGGCGACCGGCCGACGCCGGCCGGATGAGACTTTCCATGCCCGCTATCGACGCGTCCCCAGCCCTGACACTGACGGGCTTGCGCAAGAGCTTCGCCGGCAAGCCGGCCCTTTTCGACCTCGATCTC
>DATGLU010000842.1:0-2086 GCA_035294045.1 Roseiarcus sp.
GAGCGCGCCGCGCAGGCGCGCCATGGCGAACTGGATGATGCGCGGCGAGAGTTCGCCGCCCCGCGCGCCGACAAAGAGCGGCCCATCCGGCTTTAGGACATAGGGACAGGCCTTTAGATAATCGTCGATCGCCGCGCGCACCGGGGCGATGATCGGCACGGTGCGCTGCTTGCGGCCCTTGCCGATCACGGTCAGCGCGTCGACAGCGCCGACCGGCGCGTCGCGGCGGCGGATCGATAGCGCCTCGGCGATGCGCAGGCCGGCGCCGTAGAGCAGCGCGAGGACCGCGGCGTCGCGGGTGATGATCCACGGCTCGCGCGCTTCGCCCGCCCGCGTTTCAATCGCGGCGACGGCGCGCGCGTCGGAAGGGCTCAGCGGCTTCGGCAAGGCGCGGGCGACGCGCGGCGCGCGGAGGGCAAAGAAGGCCGAGGCGCGCGCTTCGCCCTGACGCTCGAGAAAGCGCGCGAAGGAGCGCAAGGCCGCGAGCGTGCGCATCAGCGAGCGGCTCTGCACGTCCGCGGCGCGGCGGCGGGCGAGAAAGGCGCGCAGATCGGCCGGCGCGATTCCGGCGAAGTCGGCGACGCCCGGCGGCGCGCCGTTGCGCTCGGCGAGGAAAGCGAGGAACTGGCGCAGATCGCGGCCATACGCTTCGACCGTTTTCGGCGAGAGATCGCGCTCGCCGGCCAGGCCGCGCAGCCAGGCGGCGATTTTATCGCCAAGCTCCGGCGCCGCAGGCAGGGCGGCGAGGAGGAGGGCGGCGTCTGGCGATCGGCTCATGCCGGCCGAGCCTGCGCGAGGAATCTTAACCGAGCGTTGGCGCATCGCTTGCGTGGGAATGATGTCGCTTTTCCGAAGGAAAAAGTCGTGTGGGCAACCGCCTTGCCGCGCGGTCTTTCTTCTCGCGCCCGCCGCCAGCGGGCGGCTAGACTCATCCAGAGGGGAACCCTCGAACGTGATTCGATTCAAGACCGTCGAGAAGGAATAGGCATGGCCCTGTCGCAAAGTCAGCGTTTGCGAAAAGCGGCGCAAAAAGCCGCCCGGCGCAAGGAGATCGTCGCGCAGAAAAAGAAAAGCGAGGCCCCGCGCGCCAGAGCCGAGGTCCCTTCCGCTTACGCCCGGCAGGCGCCGATTGACAGCTGCGTGATGACCGAAGAGATTTTTGAGCTGGGACTCGGCTGGGTCGTCCTGGCGCGGCGCTTACCCATGGATACGATCGGCGCCAGCTTTTTCTTGGTCGACGGTTGGCGCCTCGGCGTCAAGGACGCCTTCTATCGGACATTCCCGACCGCGCTCTTCGAGGCTCAAATGGAGGTTGCCCTCGGCGTGCAGACGCCGGTCGAAATCGAGCCGTCCCGCGCCCGCAAGCTGCTTCACGACGCGGCGGCTTTCGCGAAATCCCTCGGGTTCGCGCCCAATCAAGGTTTCGCCCTCGCAGAGCAGCTTTTCGGCGATATCCCGATGGCGGATGAGACGTTCAGCTTCGGCAACGGCGGCAAGCCCTTCTTCGTGGACGATCCTTCCGAGGAAGGCGAGATTGCCGCCCTTCCGGCCCCGCCGCCCTAAACGCCGAGTAGGTCGAGCAGCGGCGGGATCAGCGGCGCGTCGGCCGGCGGCATCGGGTAATCGCGCAATTTGCCCGGCCGGACCCATTTCAGCGCCTGGCCCTCGCGCGGAACGGCGATCCCCTCCCAGCGCCGGCAGATATAGAGCGGCATCAGCAGGTGGAAATCCTCGTAGCTGTGGCTGGCGAAGGTCAGCGGCGCCAGGCAAGGCTCCTTGACGGTCAGGCCAAGCTCCTCGCGCAATTCGCGGATCAGCGCCTCTTCCGGCCTCTCGTCCGGCGCGACCTTGCCGCCGGGAAACTCCCAGAGGCCGCCGAGTTGCTTGTCTTTCGGGCGCTGCGCGATGAGCACGCGATGGTCCGTATCGACCAGCGCCGCCGCGACGACGAGAAGGAGCTTCATGGCGAGACTCTCGCCAGGCGAGCGCCGCGCCTCTGCGCCATTCGATCGTCATGGCCGGGCTTGTCCCGGCCATCCACGTCGTTCCGCGAGGAGCGAATGCTGAATGCCTCGCGCGGCGGCGC
>DATGLU010000843.1:0-3059 GCA_035294045.1 Roseiarcus sp.
GTTGTGGGCCGTCGGGCTCTACGCGCTGGGTTCGCTGCGCCATTTCCCGGCCATGACGATCGGCGGGTTCGAGCTCGTCTATCCTCGCCCGAAGATTCTCGTCCGCCAATTCCTAGCGGCGCCGATCGAGATCATCGGCGCGGCGGGCATCATCTATTTCACCCTTCCCGCCGCCGGGAATCCCGGCTTTGTCGCCGTGCTCGGCGTGTTTCTCGGCAGCTTCGCGGTGGCGCTCGCCAGCTATGCGCCGGGCGGCATCGGCGTGCTGGAATTCTGCTTCCTGAAAGGCATGCCGGACGTTCCGGCGGCCGACGTGCTTGCCGCGCTGATCGCCTTCCGGTTGCTTTATTTGCTGATCCCCCTCGCTTTCGCCGTGGTCGCGGTGTTTCAATTCGAGCGTGGGCGGCTCGGCGAGATTTTGCGCCTTCATCTTTAGAGGAAGAGGCCGTGGACGAGATTTTCACGCCGCGCGCCGGCGACGCCCTGATCGTCGTCGATATGCAATATGATTTCATGCCGGGCGGCGCGCTGGCGGTCGCCGGCGGCGACGCGATCGTGCCGCTGGTCAATCGGATCGCCGCTAGATTCGCCAATGTCGTGCTGACGCAAGATTGGCATCCGCCCGGCCATGCCTCGTTCGCCTCCTCCCATCCCGGCGCCAAGCCTTTCGACACGATCCGCCTTGCCTATGGCGACCAGGTCCTTTGGCCGGATCATTGCGTGCAGAAGAGCCGCGGCGCCGAACTGCATCACGGACTCGATATTGGCCAGGCGATCCTGGTGCTGCGCAAGGGCGCCAACCGAGATGTCGATTCCTATTCGGCCTTTGTCGAGGCCGACGGCGCGTCCAAGACCGGGCTTGCCGGCTTCCTCCGCGAGCGCGGAATCGGCCGGGTGTTTCTCTGCGGCCTCGCGACCGATTATTGCGTCGGCTTCTCGGCGCTCGACGCGCGTTCCGCCGGCTTCGACGCCCTCGTCATCGACGACGCCTGCCGAGCCATCGACATGGCCGGCTCGCTCGCCGCCGCCTGGGCGAAGATGGAGGCGGCCGGCGTCAGAAAAATCAGCGCCGCCCAGATCGGCTGAACGCTTCTCGCTCGCCAATTCCCGCGGCCTAAACTCCCGGTTAACCAGATTGGCCGCATCCAAAGTTTCCGCTTAGAAGCCGCCCCCGTTTCGAGCCTAAATTCGTTCGCGTCGGATGATCACGCTCTATCATCACCCCTTCTGTCCGCATTCGCGCTTCGTCCGGCTCGTCTTGGCGGAATTCGGCGTCGCGCCGGAGCTTGTCGAGGAGCGGCCATGGGAGCGCCGGCGGGAATTCCTGCTGCTCAGCCCGGAAGGCGCGACGCCCTTGATGGTCGAGCCGGAAGGCTTCGCCGTTTCCGGCGCCAATGTGATCGCCGAATATCTTGACGAGTTGTTCGGCGAGGAACTCGGCGAGACGCGGCTGATGCCCTTGGACCCGCCTTCGCGGGCCGAGACGCGCCGCCTGATGGCGTGGTTCAACCAGAAATTCTTCGAGGAAGTTTCGAACTGGCTGGTGACCGAGAAAATCTATAAACGGTTCCGCGCGCCGGCCCAGGGCGGCGGCGGGCCGGATATGGAGGCGGTGCGCGCCGCCCGCGGCAATGTGCGGTATCATTTACGCTATATCGGCCATTTGATCCGGGCGCGAAACTGGCTGGCGGGAGACCAGTTGAGCTTTGCGGATCTCGCCGCAGCGGCTCATCTCTCCTGCGTCGATTTTCTGGGCGACGTCCCATGGACGGAAGACGAGACGGCGAAGAATTGGTACGCGCGGATCAAGTCGCGGCCGGCCTTTCGCGCGCTCCTCGCGGAAAAGCTGCCGGGAATGACGCCGAGCCCGGCTTACGCCGATCTCGACTTTTAGCCGGCCTGCGCGCCAAGGCGCTGGAGCTCGGCTTCGACCTTTGCCGCGTCGCCTCGGCCGACGGCGCGCCGGGCGCCGCCGCGCGCCTGCGCGAGTGGCTGCAAGACGGCCGCCACGGCGACATGGATTGGATGCAGGAGACGGAAGCGCGGCGCGCCGATCCGCGCGCGCTCTGGCCGGCCGTGAGAAGCATCGTCATGCTCGGCGTCAATTACGGCCCGACCGGCGATCCGCTCGCCGCGCTCCGGCAAAAGCGGAGCGCCGCGATTTCGGTCTATGCGCGCAACCGCGACTATCACGACCTGATGAAAGGGCGGATGAAGCTGCTCGCCGGCTGGCTCGTCGCCGCGGCGCGGCCCGACGCAGCCGACGTCAAGGTTTTCGTCGACACCGCCCCGGTGATGGAGAAGCCGCTCGCCGCCGCCGCCGGCCTTGGCTGGCAGGGCAAGCACACCAATGTCGTTTCCCGCCAATTCGGCTCGTGGCTGTTTCTCGGCGCGTTGTTCACCGACCTCGAATTGCCGCCCGACGCCCCGGAGACGGATCATTGCGGCCAATGCCGCGCCTGCCTCGACATCTGCCCGACCAAGGCCTTTCCGGCGCCGTATCAACTCGATGCGCGGCGCTGCATTTCGTACCTGACGATTGAGCATAAGGGCCATATCGCGCGCGAATTCCGCGCCGCCATCGGCAATCGCATCTATGGCTGCGACGACTGCCTCGCGGTTTGCCCGTGGAACAAATTCGCCACGCAGGCGCAGGAGGCGAAGCTGCGCGCCCGCGGCGATCTCGCCGCCCCGCGGCTCGTCGACCTCGCCGCGCTGGACGATGCCGGTTTTCGCCAGCTTTTCGCCGGCGGGCCGATCAAGCGCCTCGGCCATGCGCGCTTCCTGCGCAATGTGCTGATCGCCATCGGCAATTCGGACGACAAGGCGCTGCTCGGCGCGGCGCTGGCGCGCCTCAAGCACGATTCGCCCTTGGTGCGCGCAGCGGCGGTCTGGGCGGTCAGCCGCCTAGCCGCGAAAGACGTCTTCGCCGATTTGGCGGACCGCTATCGGCCGGATGAGACGGATGAAGGCGTAGTCGCAGAATGGCTGGCCGCCGCGGGCGAAGTCGACGGGCCTGAACGCGTTTGAAGAAAAACTGAACCTTCGCTCGCCGTCGC
>DATGLU010000844.1:0-4133 GCA_035294045.1 Roseiarcus sp.
CTGCCAAAGGCTAATCGGCAAGCTCGGCGCCGCCCCTCATCCGGCGCTTCGCGCCACCTTCTCCCCGCCTTGCGGGGAGAAGGGGTTTTCCTACCAAAAATCCGGCGCTGCGGGCGCGAGAATCCCGCCGATCCTCACCGCCGCGATCTTCTTCGCCAGCCCATCCTCGCCTGTCTCGACGGCGACGCCGCAAAGCGTCGCCGGGCCGAGGGCGGGCTCGAAGCGCGCCGAGGGCAGGCGGCGGGTGAAGCGGCGCAGCGGCTCTTCCTTATCCATGCCGATCACCGAATCGTAGTCGCCGCTCATCCCGGCGTCGGTGATGAAGCCGGCGCCGCCGGGCAGGATGCGATGGTCCGCGCTCGGCGTATGGGTATGGGTGCCGACGATCAGGCTGGCGCGGCCGTCGACATAGAGGCCGAAAGCTTGTTTCTCGCTGGTCGCCTCGGCGTGGAAATCGACGATCGCCGCGTCGCAGCCGGCGCCGAGCGGGCAGGCGGTCAATTCCTGGTCGATGCGCGCGAAGGGATCGTCGAGCGCGTCCATGAAGGTGCGCCCCATCATATTGACGACCAGCACTTTGCGTCCGTCTCTGGCCTCGATGAGATTGGCGCCGCGGCCCGGCGTGCCGGGCGGATAGTTAGCCGGCCGGATCAGCCGCGGCTGGCGCTCGATATAGACCAGCGCCTCGCGCTGGTCGAAAGCGTGATTGCCGAGCGTCAGAGCGTCGGCGCCGGAATCGATCAGCTCCTGGCAGATAGCCTCGGTGACGCCGAAGCCGCCGGCCGCGTTCTCGGCGTTGACGACGGCGAAATCGAGCCGCCATTTCTTGCGCAAAAGAGGCAATTGCTGGTTGACGATGGTTCTGCCGCTGCGCCCGACCACGTCGCCGATGAATAAAAGACGCATGCCGCCCTATGAATCCCTGCAATCGATCAATTCGCTCTCCGTCAGCACGTAGTCGAGCCGCTCGTCATGCGGCTCGTCGGGCAGAATAGGGCATTCCGCAACGCTATAGCCGACGCCGATGGCGACGGCCCGGCCCTTGGCGCGCAAGGCGCGCAGCGTCAGATCGTAATAGCCGGCCCCGAAGCCGATGCGATGGCCGCGGCGATCGAAACAGGCGAGCGGCACGAACAGCATGTCAGGATCGTGCGCCGGCGCGTCTTCGAGCGGCTCGGGAATTTTCATCCGCCCGAACCGGGTCGGATCGCCCGGTCGCCAACGGCGAAAGACCAGCGGCGCGCCGCGCGCGCCGGTGACCGGCAGCAGCGTCAAAAAGCCGGCCTCGGCGAGCGCGGCGAGGAGCGGGCCGGTATCGGGCTCGTCGGGAAAGGCGTGAAAGGCGGAGACCGTCCCCGCATTGTGTCGCTTGGCGAGGCGCAGACCCTCGCGGGCGAGGCGGGCCGAGAATTCTTGTCTCTCGCCTTGGCCGAGCGCGCGGCGTCGGGCAAGCGCGGCCTGCCGCAAGTCCGCCTTGACCGCGGCTGGGGCCGTCGTCACCGGCTCATTGCTCCTTAAGGAACGGAATATGCGCGGGGCCGCGATGGCCGTGGGACGGCGATCCCGGGAACCTACAAAGTAGGTGGGCGCCGTTGTGACCGAGCCCACGGGCAAGGCCAGGGACAGCTCCCTTCAGGATCGTAAGGCCCCGGGGATAAGTGTCCTCACGCACCCCGCAGCTCCGCTAAGGCCAATGTAGGGCGCGAGGAGGCGGTTGGCTAGACGGCGGCGCTCAAGCCGCCAGGGCGAAGCGGACGGCGAGGCCGGTCGCCACGACGCGGCGCAGCGCGACGCCGTCAATATCGGCGCCCATGACGCCGTCCATCTTGAATTCGAGCCCGACAATCGCGTCGGCGCCGCATTCCTCCGCTTCGCGGATCAGCTTTTTCAGCGCCGCCTGCCGATCGGCTTCGCCGCCCGCCGCATTGGCGGAGCGCCAAGTCCCGGCCGCCTTGATCCGACCGATGGCGAAGGTCTGGCGGCCGTCTTCCAATTGCTGGCTTTCACTGATCTGCATGGCGCTGATTTGAGCCCTGTTGTTCGTGGCGCCTGAATAAAGAGCGGCTGTTTACGCGAAGTTTAACGGCGCCTCGCTGCGCCGGCTCCACGTCCGCCTTTCGAGGACATGGTGAACGGCCTCTGAGAGAAACCATCCCGGGAAAGCCCTTCGCGATTACGGGACGCCAAAAGTAAAGGCGGCGCCGGAAGGCGCCGCCTTGAGACATCGAGAGCGCCTCGCTCAGGCCGATTGGCTGGCGGACTCGGCGGCCTGCTGCTTTTCGAGATCGGCGCCGGTCTGCTGATCGACAACGCGCATCGACAGGCGGATTTTGCCGCGATCGTCGAAGCCGAGCAGCTTGACCTTGACCTTGTCGCCTTCCTTGACCACGTCGGTTGTCTTGGCGACGCGGCCCTTGGCGAGCTGCGAGATATGAACGAGGCCGTCGCGCGAGCCGAAGAAGTTCACGAAGGCGCCGAAATCCACCGTCTTCACGACAGTGCCGTCATAGATCATGCCGACTTCCGGGTCGGAAGCGATCGACTTGATCCAATTGACCGCCGCCTTGATCTTGGCGCCGTCCGGGGAGGCGATCTTCACCGTGCCGTCGTCCTCGATATTCATCTTGGCGCCGGTCTTTTCGACGATCTCGCGGATCACCTTGCCGTCCGAGCCGATCACTTCGCGGATTTTGTCGGTCGGGATTTTCATCGTCTCGATGCGCGGCGCGAATTCGCCGAGCTCGGCGCGCGAGCCGGACAAAGCCTTGGCCATCTCGCCGAGAATGTGCAGGCGGCCCTCCTTGGCCTGAGCCAGGGCGACCTTCATGATCTCCTCGGTGATGCCGGCGATCTTGATGTCCATCTGCAGCGAGGTGACACCGCGCTCGGTGCCGGCGACCTTGAAGTCCATGTCGCCGAGGTGATCCTCGTCGCCCAGAATGTCCGACAAAACGGCGAAGCGTTCCTCCTCCTTGATCAGGCCCATGGCGATGCCGGCCGTCGGGCGCTTGAGCGGTACGCCGGCGTCCATCAGCGACAGGGAGGTGCCGCACACCGTGGCCATGGAGGATGAGCCGTTCGACTCGGTGATCTCCGACACGACGCGGATCGTGTACGGAAATTCGTGGTGCGGTGGCAGCACCGGATGGATGGCGCGCCATGCGAGCTTGCCGTGGCCGATCTCGCGGCGGCCGGGGGCGCCAAGCCGGCCGGTTTCGCCGACCGAGAACGGTGGAAAATTGTAGTGCAGCATGAAGTTTTCTTTGTAGGTCCCGGTCAGCGAGTCGACGAACTGTTCGTCCTCGCCGGTGCCGAGCGTCGCCACCACGAAGGCCTGGGTCTCACCGCGCGTGAACAGCGCCGAGCCGTGCGCGCGCGGCAGCACTCCGACTTCTGCCACGATCGGCCGCACCGTCTTTAGATCGCGTCCATCGATGCGCCGGCTGGTATCAAGGATGTTCCAGCGCACGATCTTGGCCTCAAGGTCCTTGAACACCGAGGCAACCCGTTCAGCGTCGTACGGCGGCTTCTCGACGCCCTCCTGGAAGAAATGCGCCATCACCGTCGCCTTGGCGGCATCGACCGCATCATGGCGGGCCATCTTGTCGGGAATCGCGTAGGCGGCCCGCAGTTCGCTCTCGACAAGGCCGAGCATTTCCTTTTCCAGCTCGGTGTTGTCGACTTGCACCAGCTCGCGCGGCTCCTTGGCAGCCTTTTCGGCGAGACGGATGATGGCTTCGATCACTGGCTGGAAATGCCGATGGCCGAACATCACGGCGCCGAGCATGACTTCCTCGGGAAGTTCCTTTGCCTCGGATTCGACCATCAGCACCGCATCCTGGGTGCCGGCGACGACGAGATCGAGATTGCTCTCCAACATCTCGTCGATTTGCGGATTGAGAACGTATTCGTTGTTGATGAAGCCGACACGGGCCGCGCCTACCGGACCCATGAACGGCACGCCGGAGAGCGTCAGCGCGGCCGACGCCGCCACCATTGCCAGAATATCCGGGTCGTTTTCCTGATCGTGCGACATGCACGTCACGATAACCTGGGTATCGCAGCGCCAGCCCTCCGCAAACAACGGACGAATCGGGCGGTCCATCAACCGCGATACCAAGGTCTCCCGCTCG
>DATGLU010000845.1:0-3847 GCA_035294045.1 Roseiarcus sp.
CTCGCCGCGATCGCGCGGCAGGTCGCGGCCGACAATGTGACGATCAATTCGATCCAGCCGGGCGCTTTCGACACCGATCGCCTGCGCGGCGGCATGGCCAAGCAGGCGGAAATGCGCGGCGTCAGCGCCGAGCAGGCGCGCGCCGAACGCGAAGCCTCGATTCCGGCCAAGCGCTTCGGCCGGCCGGAGGAATTCGGCGAGCTGTGCGCGTATCTCGCCAGCGCGCAGGCGGGGTACATAACTGGGCAGAACATCCTGATAGACGGCGGCGCGTTTCCGGGCGCGTTCTAACCTTCCGTCATTCCCGCGAAAGCGGGAATCCAGTACAGCCTATCCTACAAGCTCGGAGGCTCTGGATTCCCGCTTGCGCGGGAATGACAAGTTTGACCGCCTCGCGGCGCTGGAGAAGAATACGGATTTCACGTCCGAAAGGGCCGCCCATGAAGGCGCTTCGCTTCGATCACATCTCGCTTCACGTCCATGATCTTGGAAAGAGCGCGCGTTTTTACACAGAGATTCTCGGCCTGCCGGAAATCGAGAACAAGACGTACCGGCCGGAAATCCGCTGGTTCGGCTTCGACGGCCATCGCGCGGTTCACTTGATCAGCGGCGGCGTCGACCCGCCGCCGGAGCGGCCGCTCTCCTCGCACTACGCGCTGGCGAGCGATGCATTCGACGACGCACTCGCCTTTCTCAAAAGTCGCAAGATCGAATTCGTGAATTCGAAGGGAAAGACCGGCGAGATCGGCTTCCGCGCCGACGGCGTGCGGCAAATCTATTTCCGGGACCCGGACAATTATTGGATCGAGATCAACGAGGCGCAGAGCTGAGTCCTCGGCCGAATTTCCACGGACCCTAGCCGTGTCATTCCCGCGAAAGCGGGAATCCAGCAGGCGCCGCGCCAACCCAGCCAGCCTAGAACGCGAAAAACCGTTCGATAAACCGGACGAAGTCGTCTATTATGTCAAACGACACGGGTCCGGGTTCTGGAAATGGGCGTCGAAGGCAAGGACAAGGCGAAAGCCCTGGAGGCGGGCGCGGCGGCGCTTTCGGGCCAGCTCGGCCGCACGGTGCAGCGGCTGCGCAAGACGTATAATCTCTCGCTGTCCGATCTCTCGATCCAGTCGGGCGTCGCCAAGTCGATCATCTCGCAGATCGAGCGCAACGAGACCAATCCGACGCTGGCGACGCTCTGGCGCCTCGCTCACGCGCTCGACGTCTCGATCGAAAGCATGCTGCAGGGCGGCCAGGAAGGCCCGTTCATCGAAAAGGCGGGCCGCGGCGATACGCCGATCCTTGTTTCCGACGACGGACTCTGCCGGCTCGCCGTGATCGGCTGGCTGAAGACGGTCGATTGGCTGCAATGGTACGACTTCCAGGCCGAGCCCGGCGGCGTGCTCGAATCCGAGGCGCACCAGCGCGGCTCGATCGAATGCCTGTCGCTCATCGACGGCGAGCTTGAAGTGGAGGTCGGCGACGCCAAGGAGACGGCGCGGGCCGGCGAGACGTTGCGCTATCGCTGCGACCGGCCGCATCGCATCCGCAACGTTTCGGCCAAGTCCGCCCATGCGACAATGGTCTGCATTCTGAAAGCGGCGGTGATGGAGTGACCGTCATCGCCGCGGCGCGGCGCGAGAAAGCCGGACTGCGCCTCGCCCTCGTCTACGCCGCCTTGTTCTTCGAAATGGGCGTGCAGATTCCATTCCTGCCGGTCTGGCTCGGCGCGCGCGGCCTGCGCGACGGCGAGATCGCCATCGTCCTCGCCGCGCCGCTGGCGCTGAGAGTGGTGACGACGCCGTTTTTTTCCGGCCTCGCCGATCGCCGGCGCGACGTGCCGGGCATGCTGTCGGCCGCCGCGATCGTCCTCGCCAGCGCCTGCGCGATGCTCGGCTTTTTGCACGGCTTCGCGCCGCTCCTGGTCGCGGTCGCGATACTCCTCTGCGCGCAAGGGCTGGTCATGCCGCTCGCCGACGCGCTCGCCTCGCTCGTCCTGCGCGCCGCTGATCGGGAAGGCGGCGCCAAGCTCGACTACGGCCGCATCCGCAAATGGGGCTCGGCCGCTTTCATTGCCGGCAACCTGGCCGGCGGGCTCTATCTCAGCGTCGTGCCGATCGAAGGCGCGACGATCGCGCTGACCGCGGCGGCTTTGCTCGGCGTCGCCGCGACGCTCTACGCCGCGCCGCTCGGCCAGGGCCTGAAGGACGAGCACGCCGCCCCGGCCGAGGCCGCAACCGGAACCGGCCTCGGCTTGCTGCCGGTGGTCATCGCGGCCGCCGCGCTGATCCAGACGAGCCACGCCTTGCTCAACACGTTCGGCTCGATCCATTGGGCGCGCGAAGGCTATTCGAGCAATTTCGTCGGCGCCGCCTGGGCGATCGGCGTCGTCTGCGAGACCACGGTCTTCGGCCTGGCCGGCCGCTGGTTCTCCGGGCCCGATCGAGCGCTGACGCTTTTGGCCATCGGCGGGACCGCCGCGACGCTGCGCTGGCTGATCATGGCCAGCGATCCGGACGCGGCCTTGCTTCTCCTCGCCCAGGCCGGCCACGGCTTGACCTTCGCCTGCACCCATCTGGGCTCGATGCTGTTCATCTTCGCCGCCGCGCCGCCGCATATGCGGGCCCGCGCGCAAGGCTGGCTCACCGCCTCGATTTCGGGTCTGAGCGCGTTGCTGATTGCGCTGTGCGGCCCGCTCTACGCCCATTTCGGCGAAGTGGCGTATCTGACGATGGCGGGGCTGGCGACGGCGGGGTTGGCGCTGGCCGCCTTTGCGGCGATCCGCAAAAGAACAGGCTTGACGCCGAGAAGCGAATCGCCCCAGCGCTGATTCGTGCCGGGTTCGTGCGCATTTTGGCCGGCAAATCCCGTTTCGGCGCGGCAAGGGGGCGCGGCCTTAAAGATTTCGTCAACCTCGACAGGCTCTTAAGGGCGCGATAAGAGCCCAGCGAGCGGCTCCGAGCGCCTGAATGTCTGACGCGCCTTCGATCATCAGCGAAAAAAACGGCGAGAGTGTTCGTCTGGCGCTGGCGGGCGGCTGGACGGTGGAGACGGGGAGGGCGGCCGAGCGCCAGGCCGAGGACCTGGTCGGCGCAGCCGCGGGCGCGAAAAAAGCGACGATCGACCTGGGCGGGGTGGAGCAACTCGACACGGCCGGCGCTTGGCTGATTGATCGGGCCCAGGCGCAATTGACCGCCGCGGGCGTCGTGATCGCCTATTCGCGGGCGCGGCCCGAGCACAAAATCCTGCTGCAAGAGGCGCATTATCGCGCCTTCGACGCGCCGGCGCGGCGGCGGCCGCATCCGGTCCTCGAAATCCTCTCCGACATCGGCCAGAGCGTCAGCGGCGCCGGCGCCGATCTTGCCGCCGGGATCAGCTTTCTCGGCCGGCTCGTCGCCGCGATCGGGGCCGGAATCGCCGATCCGCGCCGCCTCAGGATCACGCCCCTCGTCTTTCACCTGGAAGCCTTCGGCTTTCGCAGCGTGCCGATCATCGTGCTGATCAATTTCCTGGTCGGCGCCATCGTCGCGCAGCAGGGCATCTATCAATTGCAGCGCTTCGGCGCGGTCGTCTATGCGGTCGACCTGATCGGCATTCTGATCCTGCGCGAGCTCGGCGTGCTGTTGACCTCGATCATGATCGCCGGCCGCTCCGGCTCGGCGATCACCGCCGAGATCGGCTCGATGAAAATGCGCGAGGAGATCGACGCGCTCGCCACCATGGGCTTCGACGCCGCAGAATTCCTAATCCTGCCGCGCGTGCTCGCGCTCGTGTTCGCCGTGCCGGCGCTCACTTTCATAGGCTCCGTCGCGGCGCTCGCGGGGGGCGGCGTCGTCGCCTGGGCCTATGCGGG
>DATGLU010000846.1:0-2620 GCA_035294045.1 Roseiarcus sp.
GAAATTGCGGCATGGCAACGGAACCGAAAATAACACGAGAGCCCGCATCAAATGGATGTTCACAACCGACATAGCTCGCGCCAAACTCGGCCGTGCCTATCCAATCTGCGCCAAAGATTCAAAATCACTGTGACAAACCACTAGCTGAAGGCCGAGGAGGCCGACGGTAAAACCTACGCCGATCTCGACGACGCCCGCCGCTGCCTCGGCGCCCTCGTCGAAGAAATCTACAACGCCGATCGCCTCCATTCCGCGCTCGGCTACACATCGCCGATTTCCTTCGAGCAAGCCTTCAGCCAAGCTGAACGACGCAAATGGGAGACGCTGATCGCCTTGTCACCAAATTAAGCTGTCTCACAGATGGGGTGCAGTCCAGGTTTATAACCGCGGATATTACGGTGACAGTGCACTCAATTGCCGTCGCCCCCGCTCACGCCGCCGCTTCTCGCGCCTCCCGCCTCCGCATCCGCCACACCGTCAGGCTCAGGGCGATGACGGGGATGCCGATGGCGGCGGTGGCGATGAAGAAGCGGACATAGCCGAACTCGTCGACCATCATGCCGGAGAGGCCGCCGATGAGCTTGCCGGGCAGCGCGTAAAGCGAAGAGAGGAGCGCGTATTGGGTCGCCGCGAAGGCGGGCGAGACGAGCGACGACATATAGGCGATGAGCGCCGCGCCGGCGAAGCCGGAGGCGAAGCTCTCGGCGCTCACCGAGAGGGTCAGGAGCGGCAGGCTGGCGCCGTGCGCGGCGAGCCAAGCGAGCGTCAAGTGCGACGAGGAGGCCGCGAGGCCGCCGAGGATGAGCGAGGGCATCAGCCCGAGCCGCACGATCGCGGCGCCGCCGCCAAACGCGCCGGCAATGCCGATCCAGACGCCGTAGAGCTTGGAGACGGTGGCGATGTCGGACTTGGTGAAGCCGAGGTCGATGTAAAGCGGGTACGCCATAACGCCGGAGACGAAATCGGGCAGGCGATAGATCGCCACCAGGGCGAGGATCGCGACCAGGCCCAACCCGAAGCGGCGCAACAGGTCGCCGAGCGGCTCGACGAACGAGAGGGCGAATGATGCGGCGCGCTTGTTTGGGGCCTCCCGCAGCCGGTCAAGCCGCGGCGAAGCGAAGCAGGCGCCGATGCCGACGAGCGTCAGCCCCGCCATGGCGAGATAGGCGGCGCGCCAGCTCGCGAAATCGGCGATGTAGAGCGCCCCGGCGCCGGCGCATAGCATCGCCAAACGATAGCCGAGCTGGTACGTCGCGGACATCATGCCCTGGCGCTCGGTCGGCGCCGCGTCGATGCGCCAACCGTCGATCGTGACGTCCTGGCTGGCGGCGGCGAAGGCCGTCAGGAAAGCGAAGACGATGCTCCAGCTCAAGCTCTTGGCCGGCGCGCCAAAGGCGAGCCCGGCGAGTCCCGCGGCGACGCCGAGCTGGGCGAGCAGCATCCAGCCGCGCCGGCGCCCGAGCCAGCGGCCGGCGAGCGGCGGATCATATTCGTCGATGAGCGGCGCCCAGGCGAACTTGAAGGGGGAGGCGAGCGCCGCATAGCTCATCAGGCCGATCGCCGAGCGGCTGACCCCGGCCTCGCGCAGCCAGGCCGACTGGGTCGAGAAGATCAAAAGGAACGGCAGTCCCGAAGAAAAGCCCAACGCAAGCATCAGCGCGAGGCGGGGGTCTCTCAGGACTTCACGGAAGGGGGGCGATTTGCGGACCGAGGTCATAAGGAGAGGATGGCGCGGAAATGGTTAAGGGGCGATTCAGTGGGCGATCCGGCGCCGCTCCCTGCTCGAATCGAGCAATTCAGAGGCGGGTTGCGCCGCCAGGATCACGACGGCGAGACGCTCTCATCTTACAAAATCGCGTTCGCAAGATGTCTTCGCGCCTAACGGCTCCCAAGCGTCGTCGCGGACGCCGCTGGTCACTCGTCTTTTGGCGGAACGGAAGCCCAAGCGTCATCGCGGGCTAGGATAGACCCGGCGGGCGACGGGTGTGCCAGTCGGTCACTTGCTGGAACGCGTAACCGGCGCGGCAAAGGAGGCTCTCCGAAAGGCGCCGGCCGATGAGCTGCAAGCTCAGCGGAATGCCCAGGCGGTCGATTCCGCTTGGCAGCGTGATCGTCGGGCTGCCGGAAAAGTCGAACGGCGCGGTGAAGCGCAGAATGCGCAGCAAAACGTCAGGATCCGCTCCGTACTCGGCCATGCGCGAAAGGTTCGGCGTCGGCGCCGGCATGGTCGGCATCAGCAGAAGATCGACGTCCTGGAAGACGGCCTCGAGACGTCCGGAAAAGTCCAGCCGCTCGTGATAGATTTCGCCCATTTCCATGGCCGTCATCCGGCGGCCTTGCTCGATGAGCTGAGCGAGCGCCGGGCCATATTCCGCGGCGCGCGCCGGATAGGTCTCCTTGTGAGCGATCGCGGTTTCCATTGAGCAGAACGGAATCCAGCCGCGCAGCAGCTTCAAGGTCGAGGGGAACGCGACCTCACGGATCTTGGCGCCCAGCTTCGCCAGCACGCGCTCGGCTTCTTCAACCGCCGCGACGACCTCCGCGTCGATGCCGTCGCTATTGTAGGAGCGATCGACGCCGATCGTCACCCCTCGTATGCTTTCGTTCAAGTCCGCGAGAT
>DATGLU010000847.1:0-4526 GCA_035294045.1 Roseiarcus sp.
TGGCGGGTTTCTTCTGGCTGCTCTTTCATCGCGGCGGGACGGGCGCGCCAGTCGAGCTGAAATGCAAGACCGCGATCATCATGCCGATCTACAACGAGGCGCCGGCGCGCGTCTTCGCCGCCATGCAGGCGATCTGCGAGGACGTGCGCGCGACCGGCCATGGCGACGCGTTCGATTATTTCTTTCTGTCGGACACGACCGACCCGGACATTTTCATCGCCGAGGAGCGCGCGCTGATCGCGATGCGCCGCCGCCTGCCGAACGAGCGCGTCTATTATCGCCATCGCCGCCGCAACACCAACCGCAAGGCCGGCAACATCGCCGATTTCGTCACCCGCTGGGGCGCACGGTACGATCACATGCTTGTCCTCGACGCCGACAGCCTGATGACCGGCCCGGCCATCCTGCGCCTCGCGGTCGCCATGGAGGCCGATCCCGACGCCGGCATCATCCAGAGCGTGCCGCTGATCATCAACCGCAACACTTTGTTTGCGCGCATCCAGCAATTCGCCGCCCGCATCACCGGACCGGTCATCGCCTGCGGACTCAGCCTATGGATGGGCCGCGACGGCAATTACTGGGGCCACAACGCGATCATCCGCACCGCCGCTTTCGCGGCCCATTGCGGCCTGCCGAGCTTGCGCGGCAAGCCGCCTTTCGGCGGCCATATCCTGAGCCACGATTTCGTCGAAGCCGCCTTCATGCGCCGGGCCGGCTACGCCGTCTATATGCTGCCGACGCTCGGCGGCTCCTACGAGGAAAGCCCGCCTTCGCTGATCGACATCGCGACGCGCGACCGGCGCTGGTGCCAAGGCAATCTGCAGCATATGCGCGTGCTGCCGGCCAAGGGGTTCAAGCTTGTCTCGCGCCAGCATTTCATTTCCGGCGTGATGGGCTATGTCGCCTCGCCGCTTTGGATGGCGCAATTGCTGGTCGGCATCGCGCTGGTGCTGCAGTCGCACTATATCCGGCCGGAATATTTCACCAGCGAGTTCTCGCTGTTCCCGGCTTGGCCGCGCTTCGACTACGAGCGCGCGCTGGAACTGTTCGCGATCACGATGGGGGTGCTGCTCGCGCCCAAGCTGTTCGGCCTTTTGGTGGCCTTGTTCAGCCGCCGGATTCGCCGCGCCTGCGGCGGCGGCCTGCGCCTTGTCGCGTCGGCGATTGTCGAGACGATCCTTTCCGCCTTGTTCGCGCCGATCATGATGGTGATCCAATCGGGCTCGGTCATGCAGATCCTGTTCGGCCGCGACACCGGCTGGAATCCGCAAAGGCGCGACGACGGATCGATTCCGTTCAAGAGCATTGTCCGGCGCCATCGCGCCCATATGGCGCTCGGCGTGCTGACCCTTTTCGCCGGCTTCCTGATCTCGCCGTCGCTCGTCGCCTGGATGTCGCCGACCATTGCCGGCCTCATCCTCGCCATTCCGCTTTCCTGGGCGAGCGGACAATTGTGGATCGGCGTCGCGCTGCGCCGGATCGGGCTTTTGACCACGCCGGAAGAATCCTCGCCGCCGCCCATCGTTCAGCGCGCCAACAGCCTGACGCTCGATCTCGCCCGCAACGGCCATGACCGCGAGGACGGAATCAGGGCGCTGCATGCCGACGCGGCGTTTCGCGAGGAGCACGACGTCCTGTTGCCGTCCGCCCCCCGACGCAAGCGCGGCGAGTTCGAGACCGACATCGCGATGGCGGCGGCCAAGCTCAATGACGCTGCGACGCTCGAAGACGTCCTCAAATGGCTGACGTCGAAAGAGCGGATGGCGCTGCTCAACGATCGCGCTCTGATCGCCCTCCTCGCTCGCCTGCCCGCCGAGCGCTCGGCGGAGGAAAAGCAGCCGGAGCCCTCCGCCGGCCCTGAGATGGTCGAGCGCGTCCAAAGACTGGCCGGTTAACGAACTCCTCCAACCGCGAGTGCGCCCGCGTCGTCCGCTTAAGCCAATCTTTATTCGACATCCTTAAAGTCGGTCTTTTCCTCTCGGGAAAAGATCATGGCTCTTTCCGTCAGGGCGTCTTTTGCCGGGCTTTTGTTCGGCGCGGTGCCGGTCATACTTCTGGCTGGAACATGGCTTGTCGCGAAAACCGCGGTCGACCATCTCCTCTACCACGACGCCGTCCTGACCGGCCAGAACTGGACGTCCTATCTCGTTGACAACATTAAGGACCTTGAAGCGATCGCGAAAGGCGAGAAGCCTTCCGCCGAGAGCCGCGCCTTCTTCGAGCGCGCCCAGAAAGCCGGCCAGGTCTTTCGCTATGTCATTTATGATCCCGAGGGCCGGATGCGCTTCGTCTCCGACAACCTGGAAAACAGCCTTGCCGAAGACAACGAGGCGAAGCCGAAAAGCGCCGCTGAACATGAGGCCGAGGACAAGCGCGCCGAGAAGCCTGATCAGGACGACGATGACGACGAGAATTTGGCCGAGCACAATCCGGCGGCGGCCCGCGCCATCGCAGCCGGACAGCCGCTGATCAACGCCGAAGAAGGCGAGCCCCCGACGCGGCCACAATTCTTTTCCGAAGCGTATCTTCCCGCCGTCGTCAACGGCCGAACCATCGCGATCGTCGAGACCTATATCGACCAGACCCGCAAGCGCAACGAATTCCGGCACACCTTGACCCTGATGAGCGCCGCCCTGCTCGCGCTGATCGCGATCGCTTTCGGCGTGCCCGGCTTCGCCTGGCTCAAGCGCAGCAACGAGAAGCGCCTCGCCGAAGCGCATATCCGCTTTCTCGCCCATCACGATTCGCTCACCGGCCTCATCAATCGCGACAAGCTGCGCGAGGAGACCGACGCCGCGCTCGCCGAAGCCAATGGCCGGTTCGCATTGCATTCCATCGACATCGATCATTTCAAGGACGTCAACGATACGCTTGGCCACGCCGCTGGCGATGCGCTCATCGTCGCCGTGGCCCGGCGTCTCGAGGAACTCGCTTCGGAGCAGGATCGTCTCTCGCGAATCGGCGGCGACGAATTCGTCCTGCTGCAAGCCGGCCCGCTCGCCGAGGACTCGGCCTTCGCGCTCGCCGCTGAAATCAGGCGGCGGCTTTCGCTTCCCTACGAACTTGACGGCCAGCCGATCAGCGTCACGGTCAGCGTCGGCGTCGCCATCGCTCCGGCGCATGGCGACAGCGCCGCGCGGCTGATGAAGAGCGCCGATCTCGCCCTTTTCGCCAGCAAGATCGGCGGCCGCAATAAAACATCGGTCTTTTCCGCCGAGATGGACAAGGAACTGGCCGAGCGCCTGCGCCTCGAGAAGGCGATCGCCGACGCGCTGGCCAACAACGCATTCGAGCTCTTCTACCAACCGATCGTCGAGGCGCGTACGGCGCGCTTGCTCGGCTTCGAGGCCTTGCTGCGCATGCGCGACGCCATGGGCGCTATGGTCTCGCCGGCCGTCTTCATACCGCTGGCCGAACAGATGGGCCTGATCGACAGGATCGGCGAATGGGTCTTGCGCGAAGCCTGCCAGACCGCCCAGGCCTGGCCGGCGGACCTCAAAGTGGCGGTGAACCTTTCGCCGGCGCAATTCGCCCGCGCCGGCCTGGCCGGCCGCATTGCGACGATACTCGGCGAAACCGGCCTCAACGCGCGGCGGCTCGAATTGGAGATCACGGAAGGCCTCCTTCTATCGAAGAGCGCCGAGGTGCTCGACGAGCTGCGCAAGCTCAAGGCGCTCGGCGCCAGCATCGTCATGGACGATTTCGGCACTGGCTATTCGAGCCTCAGCTACCTTTGGCAATTCCCGTTCGACAAGATCAAGATCGATCGCGCTTTCATGCTGGCCCTCGAAGCGGAAGACCATGGCGACGCCGAAACGATCGTCAGGACGATTATCGATCTCGGGCGCTCGCTGAACGTGACCGTGACGGTCGAGGGCGTCGAAAACGCCCGACAACTGGACTTCGTCCGGGCCGCGCGCTGCGACCAGATTCAGGGCTACTATTTCGGCCGGCCGATGCCGCGGACCGATCTTGCGGCTTACATCGCCAACGCGAACATCGCCGATCTCGCCGCGCAAGGAGCATTACCAGAGACGGCAAATCACATATCTTCCAATGCGTTGAGCGCCACGGCCGGAAGCTGACGCCAGCCCAAACGACGGCTATTGACAGACGCGTCGATATTCCGTGTAATTTTGCGATGGGGAAGGCGATCTCCCCACGAGGCGACATGCCGAAGCATCGCGTCCCAATCTAGCGAGTGGGCGCGCCATGTCGTCAATCAACGCCATTTCCGTCGATCAACTAAGCCGCCTTGTCGGCACGCCAAAATGCCCGGTCTTGATCGACGTCCGATCCGACGATGATTTCGCAGCCGATCCGCGGCTCATTCCTGGCTCGACCCGACATCCTTCCGTTAGCGCAGCCGATTGGGGCCAGGCTCTACAAGGGCGACCGGCCGTCGCCATCTGTCGACGCGGCGAGGTCCTCAGCCACGGCGCCGCTGCGTGGCTACGCCAATGCGGCAGTCCCGCCGACGTGCTTGCCGGCGGCGCCGAAGCCTGGGCGCATGCCGATCTCCCGAT
>DATGLU010000848.1:0-3139 GCA_035294045.1 Roseiarcus sp.
CATGTGATCGATATGCGCCGCCATCTCCATCGCGTTGACGGCCAATTCGATGTCCATGTTTCCCTTGACTTTGCGCCGCCCGGTCGAATCGACGAATTCCTTGGTCGGCTTGGTCACGACGGAATAGCCGTTATAATCGAGCCAATCGACAAGCGGCCGGATCGAGGAATATTCCTGATCCTCGACCAGCGCCGTGTAGTAGAAAGCCCGCACGAAACGGCCGCGGCTCTGAAACTCGCGCAACAGCCGCTTGTAATCGATATCAAATCCCAACGATTTTGCCGTAGCGTAAAGATTCGCGCCGTCGATGAACAGCGCTATTCTTTCCTGATCAGCCATATTCGATTGTCTCTCTCGCAAAAAAGCAACAAAGCTGCCGCAACGCACGATTTAAACGGAAAGGACCTCAACCCATACGCAGGGCCATCCATCAATACGACACGCCGCGAGCGGCGATCGCGCGCTTAAGATTCGTCGCGTCTCTTCATTTTCATTGGCATATCAGGGCGGCGGCGCCAATCAAGTCAAGTGAACAAATGGAAATGTCATGATCTTCTCCAACGCGATGCTTTGGTTTTGGAGGCTTGCTTTTATCCCAGCAAAGTAAGCAACCGATTTCACCGCGGCGCCGAGCCGCTCACATTGGCCGCTTCTTCAACGTTGTTTAGAGCTGCGCCATTTGCCAGGCCGCGGGTCGTTGTTTACCGCCGTTCTCCAACGCAATTGCTTGCGGGCCGAGCGGCCGATTTCCCGTTGCGCTTTCTTGCCGGAGGGCTCGCGCGACGGGTTTTCCCGACGGCGAAAATCAGCTAACCGAGAGCGCTTTCGCAAATCCGCGATCAGGGGAGATACGCGCCAATGAAACTCGTCCGTTACGGCAAGCCGGGCAAGGAAAAGCCTGGCCTCATCGACGGCGCCGGCGCATTGCGCGATCTCAGCGGGGTCATTGACGATCTTGCCGGCGACGCCTTGTCGCCCAAGAGCCTCGCCAAGATCGCCAAGCTCAAGCCGGCCAGCCTGCCGGCGGTGCGCGGCGAGCCGCGGCTCGGCGCTTGCGTCGGGCGGGTCGGCAATTTCATCGCCGTCGGCCTCAACTACGCCGATCACGCCGCCGAGACCGGCGCCGCCATTCCCAAGGAGCCGATCCTTTTCAACAAGGCGCCGTCCTGCATTGTCGGCCCGAACGACGACGTGATCATCCCGAAGGCCTCGGTCAAAACCGATTGGGAAGTGGAGCTCGCCGTGGTGATCGGCCGCCGCGCCTCCTACATCGCCGACCATGAAGCTTTCGATTATGTCGCCGGCTTTTGCGTCTGCAACGACGTCTCGGAGCGCGAATTCCAAGCCGAGCGCGGCGGCCAGTGGATGAAGGGCAAAGGCTGCGCGACATTCGGTCCGCTCGGGCCGTGGCTGGTCACGCCCGACGAGATACCGGACGTGCAGAAGCTCTCGATGTGGCTCGACGTCAACGGCCAGAGAATGCAGAACGGCTCGACTTCGACAATGATTTTCGACGTCAAGATGCTGGTCTCGTACATCTCGCATTTCATGGTTCTGCTGCCCGGCGACGTGATCACCACCGGCACCCCGCCCGGCGTCGGGCTCGGAATGAAGCCGCCGCGCTTCCTGAAAGCCGGCGATACGGTCGCGCTCGGCATCGAGGGCTTGGGCGAGCAGCGCCAGCGCTTCGTCGCCTGGACGAAAGAAGCTTGACCTTTAAAGCCGCCGCGCCGCGCCGACGTCCTTTTCTGTCGCTCCTCGGCGCGGCCTTGGCGGCGCTTTATCTCGCCGCGATCATCGCCGGTTACGTCATCTACGTTCAGAACGCCGGCCAGTGGCTCGCCGATCTCACCTTGCTGCTGATCGCGATGCCGTTCACCTGGACGATGAGCGTCCTGACCAGCGGCGCGTTCAGCATGTCGGGGGACGAGACCGGCAAAGTCGTCGCCGCCGCCTTGTTCTGCTGCGCCCTCGCCTATCTCGCCGGGGCGATCGCGGAAGGATTGTTGCGCGCCGCATGGCGGCTGGCGCGGCGCGGCTGAGGCCGATAAGATCGGCTCCAATTCGTCGAGCGCGACAGCGAACGGCGCGGGCGTATGGAGCGGCGTCAAGCGGTCGGCGGCGCCGTATTCCTCGATGCGCTTATAGCCAAGCGGCGAAGGCTCGGCATGGCGATGGACGGCGTGGCGCTCGGCGTCGATCACCCATAGCTCGCGCACGCCGAACCCGGCATAGACCAGCGGCTTGCGGTCGAGATCGTAGCGAAGCGACGAATCGGCGACTTCGACGGCGAGAAGGACATCCGGCCCGCGAAGCTCGGCGAGCCGGCGCTTGCGCTCGAAGATGATGAAGTCGGGCTCGATGTAGGTGCGCTCGTCGAGCGTGAGACCCGTTTCTTGCGCCAGAACGAATTCCGGCGGACAGACCAAGCCCCAGCGACGAGCGAGCGCCACCTTTATCGTTTCGTGCAACGATCCCTTGGGCGACATCGGAACGATTTCTCCGCCGATCAGCTCCAGACGCTCGTCCGGCGCGATCAGGCCGACCTCCGCCATCCGCTCGAGATCGGCGATGGTGAAGGCGCGGCGGGCGAGGCCCTCGGCGGCGCGCGACACGGGAACATTCATAGGATCGAGCATAGCATTCGCGGCGGCGGCGCGCGAGATTTACCTTTTCTCGCCCCGGCGAAGCGGCTCGCGCGCTTACGCCGCGCGCGCCGCCTCGTTCATTCCCAGCATCAGCTTGAGATTCTGCACCGCGGCCCCGGAAGCGCCTTTGCCGAGATTGTCGAGCTTGGCGACGAGCACGGCTTGTCGCTGCGTCGGGTCGCCGAAAATATGCAATTGCATCGCGTTCGTGCCGTTGAGCGACAGCGCGTCGAGCCGGCCGGAAGCGTGGCTCTGATCGCCGGAAGGGACGACCGACACATAGGCCGAGCCGGCATAATGCCGGGCGAGCGCGTCGGCGAGCGCGGCATGGTCCGGCCGGCCGGGCAGTTCGTCGAGCCAGAGCGGAATGCTGACCAGCATGCCCTGCTTGAAATTGCCGACCGAAGGTACGAAAATCGGACGACGCGCGAGGCCGGAATGCGCGACGATCTCCGGCAGATGCTTATGCTCGCCGGCGAGGCCGTAAAGCT
>DATGLU010000849.1:0-7774 GCA_035294045.1 Roseiarcus sp.
CTTCGCGCCACAGCGTGTTGACCGCGCCGAGTTCGGCGGCGGTCGCCGTCAGCTTGTCGCAAGCCGCATAGGCGGCTTCCTTATGCGGAATGGTGACGTTCGCGCCGACCAGGCCGCTCTTGCCGATCGAGGCGGCGAAAGACGCAAAAGCGCCGGGCGGCACGGCTTCTCTGTCGTAAGAGCCGGCAAGACCGAGGTTGCGCAGCCAGTAACCGTGAATGAGCGGCGAGCGCGAATGGGCGACGGGCCAGCCGACAATGCAAGCCCGCGGCGCGGGATTCTCCGTCATAGCGCCAGATATCCTTGCCGGCGCAGCCAGGCGAGAACCGGCAGCAAGGGCAAGCCGATAATCGTCGCGTGATCGCCCTCGATGCGCTCAAAGAGATGAATGCCGAGTCCTTCCGCCTGGTACGCGCCGACGCTGGCGAGCGCCGCCTCGCTGGCCAGCGAGAGATAGAGGCTAATTGCGCCAGGGTCGAGCGGGCGCATCGTCATCAGCGCTTCATCCGCCGCCTGAAACAAGGCTTGCCCATTGCGGGCGAAGCAGAAAGCGGAGACCAGGCGATGGACGCGGCCGGCCAGCAATTGCAGATGATCCCTGGCGGCGGCCATGTCCTTCGGCTTGTGCAGCACGCGATTGCCGAGCGTCAGGGTCTGATCGGCGCCGAGGCAGAGCGCGTCAGGATTGCGGGCGCTGACCTCGATCGCCTTGGCTTCGGCGAGACGGACGGCGAGGCCGGACGCCGCGCCGCCCGCCCGCCAGAATTCCTCCTCGACGGCGCGCTCGTCGAGCCTTGCCGGATCGATTGCAAAATCGAGCCCGGCGCTTCGCAGCAGCGCCGCCCGGCCGGCGCTGGCCGAGCCGAGGACGAGGCGAGACCCGCGCCAGAGCGGCGGCGGGGGCGCGGCGCTCTTGCGCGCCGCTTCGTCGATCGGCATGGCGGCGTTCACGCTTGGGCGATGAAACGAAGATTGTGTTCGCGGTAGAGATCGATGATCGCCGCCGCCGTCTCCTCGATCGAGCGACGCGTCACGTCGATCACCGCCCAGCCGCGATCGGCGAAAAGACGGCGGGAATGAGCGATCTCCTCGGCCACCGCCATCCGGTCGATATAGGACGTCTGCTGGTCGGCGTTGAGCGCCAGCAGGCGATGCTGGCGGATCTGCACGATCCGCTCCGGCGAAGCGATCAGGCCGACCGGCAAGGGATTGCGCAAATTCTCGATCGCCGGCGGCAAGGGGACGTTCGGCACCAGAGGGACATTGGCGGTCTTGAAACCGCGATTGGCGAGATAGATGCTGGTCGGCGTCTTCGACGTGCGGCTGACGCCGAGCAGCACGATGTCGGCCTGCTCGAGATTTTCGGTGAGCTGGCCGTCGTCATGCATCATGGTGAAGTTCAGCGCGTCGATCCGCCGGAAATATTCGGCGTTGAGCATGTGCTGCGCGCCGGCGCGCGGCGTCGAGACGGCGCCGAGATAGGATTGGAACAGGTTCAGGATCGGACTCAAGACCGAGAGACAGGGCGAGCCGGAGGCTTCGCAGCTTGCCTCCAGCCGGCGCGACAATTCGGGATCGACCAAAGTGAAGAGCACGATGCCCGGCGCATTGTCGATCTCGGCGATCACCCGGTCGAGTTGGGCGTGGCTGCGCACCAGCGGATAGACGTGCTCGATCGAGGCGACGCCCTGATATTGCGCCGCCGCGGCGCGAGAGGCGGCGATCAGCGTCTCGCCGGTCGCGTCGGAGACGAGATGGAGATGGAAATAGCTGCGTCCCAATCCGGATGCACCCTTCGCGCTTAGACGGCTTATAGCCGGGGGGCGAGCCTGTGGACAGATGGGGAGCTTCCGGGCCGCCGGCCGGCCGCGCGCCCTCGGCTGGGCGCAGGCGCCGGAAAATCCTCACAGGCGCGGGGCTCTGGAAAATTCGTCGGCCCCGCACGCGGAAAATGCGCGAAACGAGATAAGTCGCCGGCAATAAACATGATGAGTCGGTTTTTACGGCCTGAATCTCTTAACGATTCGTTAACTTCCCCACAGGGCGATCAAGACACGGCGGGAACCCCTCCCATGTGGACGACCTGGTCATGGCGAGAGGATGATTGCGTTTCCGCGCGATTCAGCGCCTAAGAAGAAATAAAAATTCTCTTTGAAGAGATTCTTTTAAGAGAGCGCCTTTCGCGGAAAGGGTCATGACGGACGAAACGGCGCTGCAGCGGGTGTTCCGCGGCCAGAGCAATCCGCGCCCGCCGATCTGGCTGATGCGACAGGCGGGACGCTATTTGCCGGAATACCGGGCGCTGCGCGCCAAGGCGCCGTCCTTTCTCGAGTTCTGCTACGATTCTGAACTGGCGAGCGAGGCGACGCTGCAGCCGATCCGCCGGTTCGGCTTCGATGCGGCGATCCTGTTCAGCGACATTCTCGTCGTGCCGGACGCGCTCGGCGGCAAAGTCGCTTTTGAAGAGGGCGAAGGCCCACGGCTCGCGCCGGTCGCAACCGCCGACGCTCTGGCCGCGCTGCGCAGCGAGATCGATCTTGATCGCCTGACGCCGGTTTTCCAGACGATCCGCAAGGTCAAGGCAAAGCTTCCGCAGGGGACGGCGCTGCTCGGCTTCTGCGGCGCGCCCTGGACCGTGGCGAGCTATATGGTCGCCGGCCGCGGCGTCGCGGACCAGGCGCCGGCGCGCCTTCTCGCCTACCGCGATCCGCTCCTGTTTCAGGCGCTGACGGACCGGTTGGTCGACGCCTCGATCGTCTATCTCAATGCGCAGATCGAGGCCGGCGTCGATGCGGTGCAGATTTTCGATTCCTGGGCGGGGATCCTGCCGAGCGGCGAGTTCCGCAAATGGTGCCTTGCGCCGCTCGGGCGGATCGTCGCCGGCGTGAAACGGCTTTGGCCGCGCATTCCGGTCATCGCCTTTCCGCGCGGCGCGAATCAGCATTTGCACGAAGTGGCGCGCGCGACCGGCGCCGATGCGATCGGCCTCGATACGTCGACCGACCTCGCCTTGGCCGCCGACTTGCAGCGCCTCAAGCCGGTCCAGGGCAATCTCGACCCTTTGGTCCTTCTCGCTGGCGGCGCGGCGCTCGACCGCGCCGCGGACGACATTCTCGCCGCGCTTGGCGGCGGCCCTTTGATCTTCAATCTCGGCCATGGAATCTTGCCGCAGACGCCGATCGCGCATGTCGAACGCTTGATTCGCCGGGTGCGCGGCCCCTAAGAGCAACCGTCATTGCGTCGCCGCTTCGCTCCTCGCAATGACGGCGTGGACCGTTTTGCTTGAGGTCAGCGTGATGGCGGATTTCTATCTCTGGATCAAAGCGCTCCACATCCTGGCGATTATTTCCTTCATGGCGGGGATGCTCTATCTGCCGCGCCTCTTCGTCTATCACGCCGACCAGCCGCCGGGCTCGCCGCAATCCGAGACGTTCAAAGTGATGGAGCGGCGCCTGCTCAAGGCGATCTTGAACCCGGCGATTATCGTCGTCTGGCTGACCGGTCCGTGGCTCGCCTACCAATCGGGTTATTACCAATCGCACTGGCTGCAGACGAAATTCGCGCTGGTTCTCGTCCTTTCCGGCATTCACGGCTATTTCGCCCGGACGGTGAAAGTCTTCGCCGCCGACAAGAACGCCAGGAGCGCGCGCTTTTATCGCATTCTCAACGAGATCCCGACGCTGCTGCTGATTTTGATCGTGATTTTGGTCGTCGTGAAGCCGTTTTAGAAGCGGCCTTTCTTTCGGATTGAAAGGCCCAGCGTTTAAGGCTATAGGTTGCGCCTCTCCTCTAGCAGGCGCTTCCTGCGGCCGGCGGGCGATGTTGAACCGCCCAGCCGAACGGTCGAGCGAAGCGGCGGTCCCCAAAGAGAGTTTCCGCCCGTCTGCTTATCCCTGCCTCTCTTGGCCGCTTTTCATGCGGTCGAGTCTTAAGGAAATCCCAATGCGGGAAATCAAGCTCCAAGACCTCAAACAGAAATCGCCGACCGAGCTTCTCGCTTTCGCCGAAGAAAACGAGGTGGAGAACGCCTCGATCATGCGCAAGCAGGAATTGATGTTCGCGATCCTCAAGCAGCTCTCCGGCGCCGAGGTCGAGATCATCGGCGAGGGGGTGGTCGAGGTCCTGCAAGACGGATTCGGCTTCCTGCGCTCGCCGGACGCCAACTATCTGCCCGGCCCCGACGACATTTACGTCTCGCCGTCGCAAATCCGGCGCCTGAGCCTGAGGACCGGCGATACGGTCGAGGGCGTCATCCGCAGCCCGAAAGAGGGCGAGCGCTATTTCGCGCTGCTCAAGGTCAATTCGATCAATTTCGAGGACCCGGAAAAGGCGCGCCACAAAGTCCCGTTCGACAATCTGACGCCGCTCTATCCGGACGAAAGGCTGCGGCTCGAAATCGACGATCCGACCAAAAAGGACTTGTCGTCACGCGTCATCGACATCGTCTCGCCGATCGGCAAGGGCCAGCGCGCTTTGATCGTCGCGCCGCCGCGCACCGGCAAGACCGTTCTGTTGCAGAACATCGCCCAGTCGGTCACCGCCAATCATCCGGAATGCTATCTGATCGTGCTGCTGATCGACGAAAGGCCGGAGGAAGTCACCGACATGCAGCGCTCGGTGAAAGGCGAGGTCGTCTCCTCGACTTTCGACGAGCCGGCGGCGCGCCACGTCCAGGTCGCCGAAATGGTGATCGAAAAGGCCAAGCGCCTGGTCGAGCATGGCCGCGACGTGGTGATTCTCCTGGATTCGATCACCCGCCTCGGCCGCGCCTACAACACGGTCGTGCCGTCCTCCGGCAAGGTGCTGACCGGCGGCGTCGACGCCAACGCCTTGCAGCGGCCGAAGCGCTTTTTCGGCGCGGCGCGCAATATCGAGGAAGGCGGGTCGCTGACCATTATCGCGACCGCTTTGATCGATACCGGCTCGCGAATGGACGAAGTGATTTTCGAAGAGTTCAAGGGCACCGGCAATTCGGAAATCATTCTCGACCGCAAGGTCGCCGACAAGCGCACCTTCCCGTCGATGGACATTACCCGCTCCGGCACGCGCAAGGAGGAGCTGCTCGTCCCAGGCGACATTTTGAAGAAAATGTATGTGCTGCGCCGCATCCTCAATCCGATGGGCACGGTCGACGCGATCGAGTTCCTGATCGGCAAGCTGCGCGAGACGAAGAACAACGCCGCCTTCTTCGAATCGATGAATACGTGAGGGCGCTGCGGGCGGCGTGGCGCCGTGCTGTTGCAAGCTCCCCAATCACTGCCCCTGCCCGCGCCGCTTCTGCACATTGTCCAGATAGACGACGCCGGCGATCAGCAGGCCTTCGATCACCATCTGCCAGAAGGAGTTGACGCCGAGCAGGTTGGCGCCGTTGCCGATCGTGGTGAACAGGACCGCGCCGATGAAGCAGCCGCCGATCGTGCCGCGGCCGCCGAACAAGCTGGCGCCGCCGACCACCGCCGCAGCGATCGCCTGCAATTCGGCGCCCGAGCCGGCGTTCGGATTGCCCATGGTTAGGCGCGCGACGAGGAGCATGCCGCCGACCGTCGCGAAGATCGAGGCGAGGCCATAGGCGGCGAGCGTCACCCGCGTGACATTGACGCCGACGCGGCGCGCCGCCTCGATATTGCTGCCAAGCGCGTACATGTAGCGGCCGAGCCGTGTCACGCCGAGCATATATTGCGAGCCGATGGCGAAAATCGCCATGATCACGAACATGGTCGGCACGCCGAGGATCGAGGTGTTGGCGACGAGGCCGAGCGAATCCGGCAATCCCGCGACTGTCATGCCGCCTGAAATCAGCATGGTCAGGCCGCGATAGCCCTGCAAGCCGGCGAGCGTGACGATGAAGGCGGGAATGCCGAGCCGGTTGACGGCGAGGCCGTTGATCAGGCCGATCGCCGCGCCGATCAGCAGGGTCAGAATGGCGGCGACGACCACGTTCATGCCGCCGGCGATGAAAATCGCGAAAGCGACTCCGGTAAAGCCCGCCACCGCGCCGACCGAAAGATCGATCCCGGCGGTGATGATCGTGAACAATTCGCCATAGGCGACGATCGCGTCGACCGACACCTGGCGCATCATGTTGAAAATGTTGCCGGAGGTCAGAAAATAGGGCGACGCGAAAGCAAGGCCGATCCACAGCAGCGCCGTGCAGCCGACGACCCAGGTTTCGACCGGCAAGCCGAGGCGCAACTCGCCGCCGGAAGCGCTTGTCTCGGCATGCGTGTCGGCGCTCGCCATGGATTTTGTCCCTTTCCGCCGTCATTGCGAGGAGCAAAGCGACGAAGCAATCCATTCGTAGAGCGACGCCCTATGACATGGATTGCTTCGCTGCGCTCGCAATGACGGTTTGTGCTCACCCGCCGACGAACGGCGTCAGTTGGTACTTTTTCGGGTCCAGCAATCCGGCCATTTTCGGGCTGTCGATATTCTGCTTGGTGACGACATGGACGCCGGAATCGACGTAATGCGGCAGCACGACGCCATGAGCGGCGGCAAGCGCGTACCAAACGCCGGCATAGCCCATCATGAACGGGTTCTGCACGATCAGCCCGTCGAGATTGCCGTTGCGGACGAAGGCGACTTCCTGGTCGGACGTGTCGAAGGCCACGGCGCACATTTTCGGCCCGAGGCTCTTTTCCTGGATGGCGCGGCCGGCCCCGTCGCCCTCCAACTCGTTGTCGGCGAACAGGCCGACGAGATTGGGATGACGAGTCAGAATGTCCTCGGCGTCGGAGAGGGCGCGCGCCGGATCGTTGTTGCCGGTGCGGTGCTCGACGATTTTCAGGCCCGGATATTTCTTCATCTCCTGGACGAAGCCCTTGTCGCGGTCGTTCAGGGATTGCGCGCCGGCGAGCGCGGTCATGTAGGCGACGTCGCCTTCCTCCTTGCCGGTGCGCCGCTTCACGCAGGCGGCGAGCTCGTCGGCGGCCTTCTCGCCGCCGGTGACGTTGTTGGTCGCGAGGAAGGTCACATATTTGTCGGTATTGGCGTTGGAATCGATGACGATGACCGGAATGCCCGCATCGGTCGCGCTGGCGATCGGCTGGGCGAGGGCCTGGGCGTTGGTCGCGGCGATGACGATCGCGGTCGGCTTCGACTGGATCGCGTTCTCCATGATCGAGACCTCCTGCGCCACGTCGGTTTCGGCGCTGGCGCCGAGCTTCGAGATTTGAACGCCGAGCGCCTTGGCGGCGGCGTCGGCGCCGTCGAACACCGTCGCCCAATATTGCGACGTCGTCGCTTTCACGATCACCGGAATGCGGTCCTTGCTGAAATCGGCGGCGGCCGCCGGGCCGGCCGCGACCGCGAGGGCCGTCGCGGTCAAGAGCGTAAGCTTCAACATGTTTATCTCCTTCCTTGGGTTCGCCCCTAGTGAGACAGCGCCTCCTTGGATTCGGTGAAGCCGGTCATGTATTTGATCAGTTCGCGCTGGCTGGTCTCGGCGACCGGGGTGACGTGAACGATGCGGCCCTGGAACATCACGGCGACGCGATCGGCGACTTCGAGAATCTCGATCAGGTTGTGGCCGATATAGATGACGCCGATCCCCTGCTCGGCGATTCTTCTGGCGAGTTGGATGACATGCTCGCGCTCCATCACCGCCAGCGCGGCGGTCGGCTCGTCGAGAATGACGACTTTCGATTGCCAATAGAGCGCGCGGGCGATGGCCACCGCTTGGCGCTGGCCGCCAGAAAGGCGCGAGACGGTGCGCGCGTTAGGCGGGATGCGGCTTTCGATGCGCTTTAAGAGCGAGTCGGTCTCGATGCGAATT
>DATGLU010000850.1:0-3761 GCA_035294045.1 Roseiarcus sp.
GACGCGCGGTCCCCCTCCCCCGCTTCGCGGGGGAGGATTCGTACTTCGCCGCGCTCATTCCAGCCATTTCGCCGTCTCGGCGGCCAGCGCGCCGTTCTCGATATTCATATGCAGCCACTCGTCGACGAAGGCTTTCAGCGACTCGTCGCGCGCCATCCAATAGGCTTTCTCGGCGAAATCGAAGGGCTTGTCGGGATGGATGGCGCAGAGCGCGCCTTTATGCAGCTTCTGCTGGTAGCGCGTCTCGGAGGCGTCGGTGATCATAAGGTCGGCCTTGCCGGCGGCGAGCTGATCGAAAATCGCGGCGTTGTCCGGATAGGTCTCGATCCGCGCGGCATGGAGATGGGCCCGGTCGAACTTCTCGTTCGTGCCGCCCGGATTGACGATCACCGTCACGTCCGGCCGGTCGATCTCGGCCAGGGTTTGGTACTTATCCTTGTCCGCGCAGCGGGCGATCGGCGTCTTGCCCTCGCGCAAATAGGGAATCGAGAAGAAGCCCTTCTTGGCGCGCTCCAAGGTGATCGAGACGCCGCCCATGGCGATGTCGAAAGCGCCGGCGTCGAAATCCTTGGCGAGATGGGGCCAGCTCGTGGCGACGAACTCTAGTTTAACGCCGAGCGCCGCCGCTAGCGATTGGGCGAGGTCGATGTCGAGGCCGGAATAGGCGCCGCTCGCTTTGTCGAGGAAGGTGAAAGGCCGGTAGTCGCCGGTCGTGCCGACTTTAAGCGCGCCGCGCGCGATGATGTCGTCAAGGCGCGAGCTTTGCGCCCAGGCCGGCGCGACGGCAACGAACACCGCGCCGAGAACCGCCAAACCGATGCGCCGCAAGCCCGATCCTCCCGCAGCCTGCCGCTCGCCAGGCGCTCGGGCGCCATGTTGCGCGAAGTCGGCTGCGCCGGCAAGGCGGCCAGGCGCCGCTTAAGATCATTGCAAGCAAGCGCCGCGCGCGAAGCCGCCGCGCGTCCAGGACGAAACGCAGAGCGGATCGATGGCGATGGCGGCGCCGGCGGCGATGCCAAGCCTGACGCCGAGAATGTAGCGCAGGCCTGACAATATTGGCTGATCGGCGCCGCGCGCCGCTTCGTCCACGCCGTCCCATTCATCGTCGCCGGCATGGCGCGAAAAATCGTTCACCGCGTCCGCGACAAAGACGCCGAGCGCCCGATCCGTTTCGCGCGCCTTGGCCGCCACCTGCGCCGCAAAATCGCCGCCGATCGAGATCAGCGCGGCGCGCGCGACATGGACATTCGTGCAGGTTTGAATGATTTCACGGGTGAGCATTCCGGCCTCCCTGGCGGCAAACCCAGCGCAAACGCTCAAGGCGCGAACCGATCCTCCTCGGTTCGCCGTCTTGCCTAACGAGAGAAAAAGACTTCCGTGTGACAGGCGCGAAGAACAGCCCGCGCCGGGCGCCGCTGCGCTGCTAGCATATTAGAAAGAGTCAACGCCCCTTTGCGGTCAGCGCCAGCGCGCGAGTGCGAATATTCCGATAGGCGTCGGAAGCCGGAACGCCGAGCTTCTCCGTTTGCACGTCGGCAAGGTAGCGATCGAGGTCCTCGTTTCCTTCCCCTGCCTCGATTCGGTCGAGCAGAATCTCGGCATAGGCGAACAACTCGCCTGCATTGCAATCAGCCGGGGTATCCCAGCAATCGCGCATGATCTCGACAAGGGCGCCGATCCGGCGCGTCCTCTCCGGCGTGGCTTGCTGCTTTGCTTCCCCGGTTCGGCTCATCGTCAGCCTCCGCGTCTCCAAGCGTCGCGGGTTCGGAAAGTTCCTTATCGCGCGATTTGCCCGTTTCGGGAAGATGGTCGCTCTGGACGCCCCATCGACGCCGCCAGCGCCCGCTTGCAGGCGCGAAAGCGCCGGCGGTTGCCAAAACCCCGCCGTCCTCTAGAAAGAGCGGCAAATCTGGAAGGGCCGCCGCGCCCCAAAAGCCGCGGCGGCAAGGAGGAGACGAATGCCCAAGAAGCCGCCGTTCCGCGCCGACCATGTCGGCTCCTATCTTCGCCCGAAACGTCTCGCCGATGCGCGCGAATCCTTCTTCGCCGGCAAGCTGCCCGCGGACGCGCTGCGCCAAATCGAAGACGAATGCATTCGCGACGTGGTCAAGAAGCAGGAGGGCGTCGGCCTGAACGGGATTACCGACGGCGAATTCCGACGCACCTATTTCCATGTCGACTTTCTCGAAAAGCTCGACGGCGTCACCGTCACCTATGGCGAATTCGTCGCCAAGTTCCGGAAGGACGACGGGACCGAAGTCGGCTTCCGGCCGCCGACCATGCATGTCGAATCGAAAATCCGCCACGCTGCGTCGATCCAGGGGCGCGATTTCGATTTCCTCAAAAGCGTGACGACGCGCACGCCGAAAGTCTGCATTCCGGCGCCGTCCATGCTGCATTTCCGCGGCGGCCGCAAGGCGATCAGCGAGCAGGCCTATCCCGATCTCGAAGCGTTCTATGACGATCTCACCGCGGCCTATCGCGACGAGATCGCCGATCTCGCCAGGCGCGGCTGCCGCTATCTGCAGCTCGACGACACCAATCTTGCCTATCTCTGCGACCCGGCGATCCGCGAGGCGACCAAGGCGCGCGGCGACGATCCCGACGCGCTGACCCGCCTCTATTGCCGCCTCGTTAACGATTCGATTAAGGACCGGCCGGCCGACATGGTGATTTCGGTCCATCTCTGCCGCGGCAATTTCAAGAGCGCGTGGGTGGCGCAGGGCGGCTATGAGCCGGTCGCCGAAATCCTGCTCAACGAGATGAGGATCGACGGCTTCTTCCTCGAATATGACGACGAGCGCTCGGGCGATTTCGCGCCGCTGCGCTTTGCGCCAAAAGGCAAGATGATCGTGCTCGGCCTGATGAGCTCGAAAAATCGCGCGGTCGAGCCGAAGGACGAGATCAAGCGGCGCATCGAGGAGGCGAGCCACTACGTCCCCCTGGAGCAATGCGGCCTCAGCCACCAATGCGGCTTCTCCTCAACCGCCCACGGCAACGACCTCGGCGAGGGCGACGAGTGGCGCAAGCTCGCGCGTTGCGTCGAGGTCGCGCGCGAGGTCTGGGGCGAGATTTAGGGCTCGCCCCAGACCTGTCATTCCCGCGAAAGCGGGAATCCAGGCTGAGCCAGTTCCTAAAGTGCTGCGGCTTTCTGGATTCCCGCTTTCGCGGGAATGACATTTGCCGCCCCGCGCCTTCGCCCGTTATGCTGCGCCGAGGCGAACAAGGCCGCAGGGGGAAACGCGAATGACCGACGCCGAGGGCCGCGCCAAGCGCCCGTCGATCACCGACCAGGAGGCGCTGCAGTTCCACGCCCGCGGCCGGCCGGGCAAGCTCGAAATCATTCCGACCAAGCCGATGGCGACGCAGCGCGATTTGTCGCTCGCCTATTCGCCGGGCGTCGCCGTGCCGGTCAAGGCGATCCATGCCGAGCCGTCGAGCGCCTTCGACTACACGGCGCGGGCCAATCTCGTCGCCGTGATCTCGAACGGCACGGCGATTTTGGGCCTCGGCAATCTCGGCGCGCTCGCCTCCAAGCCGGTGATGGAAGGCAAGGCGGTGCTGTTCAAGCGGTTCGCCGACATCGATTCGATCGACCTCGAAGTCGCCACCGAGGACCCGGAAGAATTCATCAACAGCGTGCGGTTTCTTTCGCCCAGCTTCGGCGGAATCAATCTCGAGGACATCAAGGCGCCGGAATGCTTTCTCATCGAGGAGCGCCTGCGCGAATTGATGGACATTCCGGTCTTCCATGACGATCA
>DATGLU010000851.1:0-3644 GCA_035294045.1 Roseiarcus sp.
CTACAGACATTCCGGGCCTGGAATCCAGTATTTGAGACATCGGGCTGGAACGCCGCCCAGCGCAGGAATCAGGGCTGCTGCCTCTAGGGTCATTCGCCCTTTCGCCGATCGGCGCCTCGGTCGGCGGCATTCAGCGCAGCGAAAATCCGGCGCCCCCAGTTGAGATTTGCGCCCTCGCGACTCGCCCGGCGATGGGGCGAAGCGGCTTTAGCGGCGCCCGAGGGCTCGCGGGCCTCTTTCGCCGTCCAGAGGAATGAGCCGATTCTTCAAGAGCTTGCCTCGCGCCGGAAGCGATCGGCTCCTCCCGTCTCATCAAATAGTCATACAATAGTTGCGCCGTGGCGGCGCTTCGGTTACCCTTTCGGCCTCATCAAGCGAAGTCGTTCGCCGTTGGACGCGGCGAGGGCGGGGCGGATGGAAAGCTGCCGCCGTCTGACTGCGGTCGAACCGGATCATCCGGCCGGCCGCAGAAAACGATCAGCGGCAAAACGGGAGGGAATTGATGAAGCGTTTATTGAATGTAGGCCTGTCCGCGGCGCTGGCTTTGGCGCTCGGCGTCGGCTCCGCTCAGGCGGCCGGCAAGAAAACCCTGGCCTTCGTGGTCAACGGCGCATCCGACTTCTGGAAGATCGCCGAGGCCGGCGTGAAGAAGGCTCAGGGCGAACTGCCCAATTACGACCTGCAGTTCAAATATCCCGAGCAAGCCGCCGCCGCCGTGCAGCAGCGGGTCCTTGAGGACCTCGTCGCCGCCGGGGCCGCGGGCATCATGGTCAGCGCGGTCGATCCGAAGAACCAGACCGAAGAGCTGAACAAGATCGCCTCGCAGACGGTGCTCTTCACCACGGACAGCGACGCCCCGCAATCGAAACGCGTCGCCTATATCGGCTCGTCGAACACCGACCTCGGCAAGGCGGCCGGCAAGCTGATGCTCCAGGCGCTGCCAAATGGCGGCAAGTGCGTGGGCTTCGTCGGCCTGCTTGGCGCCGACAATGCGCGCGAGCGCATCGAAGGCGTGAAGGAGACGATCAAAGGCTCGAAAGTCGAACTCGTCGACGTTCGCGGCGACGAAATCGACCAGACCCGCGCCAAGCGCAACGTCGAGGATACCCTCGCCGCCATGCCGGACGTGAGCTGCCTGGTCGGCTTCTATTCGTACAACACGCCGCGCATCTACGAAGTGCTGAAGGAGGCCGGCAAGCTCGGCAAGATCAAGATCATCGGCTTCGACGAAGACCCGATCACGCTGGGCGGCGTCAAGGAGGGCAGCATCGTCGGCACCGTCGTCCAGCAGCCGTTCGAATGGGGCTATCAGGGCATGAAGCTGATGGCCAAATATATCGAGGGCGATAAGTCGGGGATTCCGGCCAACGGCGTCATCATCGTGCCCGGCAAGGTGATCGACAAGTCGAATGTCGACGACTTCATGGCCCAGATGAAGCAGATGCTGGGCAAGAAGTAACAGAGCGCGCTGGCGGTGAAACCGGCGGAGGGACGGGCTCGGCCCGCCCCTTCGCCGCCGCGTCGCGTAACCTTCAATGTCTCAACCCTTTCTCGAGCTGGTCGACATCAGCAAGATTTATCCTGGCGTGGTCGCGCTCGACCATGTCAGCTTCTCCGTCTCGCGCGGCGAGGTGATCGGCCTGATCGGCGAGAACGGCGCCGGAAAATCGACGCTCATGCGGGTGCTCGGCGGGGTGATCGAGCCGAGCGGCGGCGTCATTCGCATCGACGGCGCGGAGCGGCGCTCGCTCACCGTCGCCGACGCGATCAAGGCGGGAATCGCCTTCGTCCACCAGGAGCTCAATCTCTTCGACAATCTCGACGTGGCCGGCAACGTGTTTATCGGCCGGGAGCCGCTTCGCGCCGGGCCGCTGAAGCTCGTCGACCGCAAGCGGCTCCATGCGCAGGTGCGCCCGCTGCTTGAGCGCCTCGCGGTCGATTTCGAGCCGGGTACGCCGCTGGCCGAACTCTCGCTCGCCCAGCGCCAACTCGTCGAGATCATCAAGGCGCTGTCGCTCGATGCGCGCCTCGTCATCATGGACGAGCCGACATCGAGCCTGACGCTGACCGAGACGGACCGGCTGCTGCGGGTCATCGCCGGACTCAAGGCGGAAGGGGTCAGCGTCATCTTCATCACCCATCGCCTCAATGAGGTGATGGAATGCGCCGATCGGGCGGTCGTGCTGCGCGACGGCCGTACAGTGGGCGCGCTGAACAAGGCCGAGATCACGCCGGCGGCCCTGATCCGGCTGATGATCGGGCGCGACCTTAAATCGCTCTACATCCCGCCCGCCGCGCCGCCCGGCCAAAGCGTCCTCGAAATCGTCGAGGCGCGGACCGAAACCTATCCTGACCGCGCCGTCAGCCTCTCGGTGCGGCGCGGCGAGATTCTCGGCCTTGCCGGCCTGGTCGGCTCCGGACGAACCGAGCTCGCCCGGGCCGTTTTCGGCGTCGATCCGCTGCGCGGCGGCTCGATCAAGCTCGACGGCGAGCCGATCAGGATTCCGACGCCGCGCGCGGCGATCGAGCGCGGCGTCTATCTCATTCCGGAAGACCGCAAACGGTCCGGGCTGCTCCTTGACGTCTCGATCGCCGAGAACATCTCGTTGCCCGACCTCGCCTCCTACGCCCGCGCCAAGCTGGTCAAGCCGTCGCTCGAGGTGGAGAATGCGCGCCGCCAGCGCGAGCGCCTCAAAATCCGCGCGCCGGACGTCGCCACCGCCGCCGGCGCGCTGTCCGGCGGCAACCAGCAGAAGGTCGTGCTGGCCAAATGGCTGTCGATGCGGCCGAAAGTTCTCATTTTCGACGAGCCGACGCGAGGCGTCGATGTCGGCGCCAAGCAGGAAATTTACGACATGCTGCGCCGGCTCGCCGATTCCGGCGTCGCCATCCTGATGATCTCCAGCGACATGGAGGAGGTGATCGGGGTCAGCGATCGGATCGCGGTCATGCACGAGGGCGCGCTTTCCGGATTCCTTGATCGAAGCCAGTTCAGCGAGCACAATGTGCTCCAGCTTGCGGTCGGCCACACGGTTTAGGCGAGGCGCGCTTTGCAGAAGAAAGACCTCAGCCTGCTGATCCTGATCCTCGTGGTCGGCGCGATCGTCGCGTTCATCAATCCGCGCTTCCTTCTGGTCGGCAATCTTTCCAATACCGCCAACCAGGTCGGCATGTTCGGCGTCTTCTCGATCGCCGAGGCCTTCGTGATCATTACCGGCGGCATCGAATTGTCGGTCGGCTCGGTGATCGCGCTCCTCGGCGTTCTGTTCATCGACCTCATCGTCAATCACGGCGTCAACTGGATTGCGGCTTTCGCCTTGATCATCGCGGGCGGACTCGTGATCGGCGCCGTGCACGGGGCGCTGGTCACCAAGATGCGCATCCAGCCCTTCGTGGTCACGCTGTGCGGATTGCTGATCTATCGCGGCGTCGCGCGCTACTACACCGAAGACGCGACGGCCGGCTTCGGCTTCGGCGATAGTTTCCCGACTCTCGAATGGCTGACCGCCGGCCGCACCAACGTGTTCGGCTTTCCGCTGCCCCATACCGTCGTCGCGATCGTGGTCGTCGCCCTCATCGCCTGGGTCGTCCTGCACCGCTCGGTGTTCGGCCGCTACCTTTACGCGGTCGGCAAGAACGAAGAG
>DATGLU010000852.1:0-2627 GCA_035294045.1 Roseiarcus sp.
CTTGGCCCTATGCGCGCCGGCGCCGCCATGGCCGCCCGTGCCGCGAAAGGTCACGGTCCAAGTGTCGCTCGCCGACAGGAACGGCCCGACCCGCGTCGCGAATGTGCCGACCGGCAGGCCCGGGCTGTTATGCATGCCATAGACCGCATCGACCGGAAAGCGCTCGAACAAGCCCTCCTCGATCATTACGCGCCCGCCGCCGAGCCCCTCCTCGGCCGGCTGGAAGATGAAATGGACGGCGCCGGCGAAGTCGCGATGCGCGCTTAGATAGCGCGCCGCCCCGAGCAGCATCGCCGTGTGGCCGTCGTGACCGCAGGCATGCATCTTGCCGGGAATTTCAGAGGCGTAATCGCGGCCGGTCTTCTCGCTGATATGGAGCGCGTCGAGATCGGCTCTGAGCCCGATCGCCTTCTGCCCCGGCCGCGCGCCGCGCAGCGTGCCGACGATCCCCGTCTTGGCGATTCCTTCCGTGACCTCGACGCCCCATTCCCGCAAGCGCGCGGCGACGAGGCTCGCGGTGCGATGCTCCTCGAAGCCGGTCTCGGGATGGCGATGGATGTCGCGGCGGATGGCGATGAGGTCAGGCTCGTAACGCTTCAACGCATCGGTCAGCATGACGCTCCCTTCCTGAGCCACGGCGCGCAAGATTGCCCGAAGAGACATTTGGCGCCGCTCGGGCCGCCGCCGACAAGATTTGCCGAGCGACAAAGAGGAGTATTATACGCGCGGGAGCGTCTTTTCCGATGCGCACGCGCGTAGAGCGGCAAACCGTCGATCTTTCCGGCTATCCGGACCTGGTGGTGATTTATCTCGGCATGAGAGTAAATCGCCTCGCCGGAATCAAGACGCTGCTCGGCTTCGGGCCCAAAATATCCGCTTCGGCCGCCGAGCAGCCGGACGGACTGCTCCGCCATGAGGCGATCATCTATTCGCTTTTCCCGATGCATATCGGCATGCGCCAATATTGGCGCGACCCCGGTTCGCTTCTGGCTTGGACGCGTTCGGAGCCGCATCAGCAATGGTGGCGAAACTTTCTGAGCGATTCGGGGGGAACCGGATTCTGGCATGAGGCGTATTTTCGGCGCGGCGGCTTTGAGGCCATCTATGACGATGTGCCGCAGCCGATCGGTTTCATGAGCTTCGCGCCGCCGGCGGCGCGCGGCCCGATGTTCGGCGCCGCGGCGAGGGCGGGCAAAGCGTTCCAAGGAGAGCCTGTCCTATCCGAGGAAGAGCTTTATGGCGGAGACGACGCGGCGTCGCGCGGGACGTGATTGAGGTAGCGCTTTCGGCTTGCACGCTCGGCGAATCCCTCGCCCCGCGCAGCGGGGAGAGGGTGGCCGCGAAGCGGCCGGGTGAGGGGCAGCGCTGGAGTCTGGGATTTGCGACGTACAGGCGCGTACCTTTCGAGTCCTGCGCAGCTCCTCATCCGGCGCTTCGCGCCACCTTCTCCCCGCCTTGCGGGGAGAAGGGAGGTACGACCCTCACGCCGCCTTCCGCAGCGCCTCCTCGATCGCGCTGAGCGCGGCTTCGGCTTTCGCGCCGTCGGGGCCGCCGGCTTGGGCCATGTCGGGGCGGCCGCCGCCGCCTTTGCCGCCGAGCGTCGCCGAGGCGACGCGGACGAGATCGACGGCGTTGAAGCGCTGGGTCAAATCGTTGGTCACGCCGACGACGACGCTCGCCTTGCCGTCCTCGCCCAGCGCGACGATCGCGACGACGCCCGAGCCGACGCCGCCTTTGGCCTCGTCGGCGAGCGATTTCAAATCCTTCATCTCGACGCCGCTGACGACGCGGGCATAGACTTTGACGCCGGCGACGTCCTTCACCGGATTGTCGCTCGGAGAGCCGCCGCCCATCGCGAGCCTCTTTTTCGCCTCCGACAATTCGCGCTCGAGCTTGCGCCGTTCGTCGAGCAAGGCCTCGAGCCGCGCGCCGACCTCGGCGATGGGCGCGCGCAATTTGTCGGCGACATCGGCGAGCGCCGCCGCCTCCTCGTTGAGGCGATGGCGCGCCTCATCGCGAGTCTTGGCTTCGATCCGACGTACGCCGGCGGCGACCGCGCTTTCGCCGATGATCGAGATCAGGCCGATATCGCCGGTGCGCGCGACATGGGTGCCGCCGCAGAGTTCGACCGAATAGGGCCGCGGGCCGTTGGCGCCGTCGACCGAGCCCATCGAGACGACGCGGACTTCGTCGCCGTACTTTTCGCCGAACAAAGCGCGCGCGCCGGAGGCGACCGCCTCGTCGACCGCCATCAGGCGGGTGATCACCGGCTCGTTCTGCAGCACGATGCGATTGGCGACGTCCTCGACCTCGGCGAGCTCGGCCTTGGTGATCGGCTTCGGATGGGCGATGTCGAACCGCAGCCGGTCGGGCGCGACGAGCGAGCCTTTCTGCGCGACATGCTCGCCGAGCGTCAGGCGTAAAGCTTCGTGCAGGAGATGCGTCGCCGAGTGGTTGGCGCGGATCGCGGTTCGGCGCGCGTGATCGACTTTCAGGGCGAGCGGCTGCATCGGCTTGATCTCGCCTTCCTCGACCGTCACGTCGTGGACGAAGAGATCGCCGAGCTTCTTGCGGGTGTCGGCGACGCGGGCGCGCAAGCCGGCGCCGAGAATAAGGCCGGTATCGCC
>DATGLU010000853.1:0-3936 GCA_035294045.1 Roseiarcus sp.
TCGACGATCGCGTTCGCACCATCGCCGACGGCGTCAAGCCGGGCCATTACGGCCGGCGCGAGGCGTTCACCGTGCACCAGGCTTTGAAGGCGCAGGGCCCGCTGACCGTGCCGCGCGAATTCGTCTTCATGGACCGCGCCGCGATCGGCCTCGGCGGCGTGTTCTTAAGACTTGGCGCCGAGTTGAATTTCCATCGTCTGTTCGAAGCGGCGATCGAGGGATTTTCAGTCAAAGATGTCGCGCAGCGCCAAGCCGCAGCGCTCGACGCTGTCGATCTCGGCGTAGAATCCCCTCACCCCGCGAAGCGGGGAGAGGGTGGTCGCCAATAGGTCGTCCGAAGACGACCGTCCTAAAGGACGGCCTATGGCGGCCGGGTGAGGGGCTGCGCGGTGGTTGCCGGTGAGCGAGGAGTCACAGGGCGCGTACCTTCATAGTCCTGCGCAGCCCCTCATCCGGCGCTTCGCGCCACCTTCTCCCCGCTGTGCGGGGAGAAGGGAGCGGAGTTGCTTTTTGCGTCGGCGCGGGCGAGCTTAGCGGCCCGCTTGGATTTTTCATGACCGATCTGCTTCTTGAGCCTGCGGCTGCGCTTCTCGAAAAGCTGCGCGCACGGCGATTGTCGAGCCGCGAATTGACGGAGCTGACGCTCGCGCGCATCGCAAGCCTCAATCCAAATATCAACGCCTTTTGCGCCGTCGACGAAGCCTCTGTGCGCGCCGCGGCCGCGCGCGCCGACGAGCGCCTGTCCAGAGGCGAAGCGCGGCCGCTCGAAGGCCTGCCGATCGGGATCAAGGATGTTTTTGATACGGTCGGCTTTACCGCGAGCGCCGGCGTCCCCGCCTATAAGGACCGCAGGCCCGAACAGGACGCGCCGGCCGTCGCGCGGCTTCGCGCCGCGGGCGCGATCATTCTCGGCAAGACCAACGTGCCGGTCTTCGCCTCGGATTTCCAGGCGTTCAATCCGATCCATGGCGCGACCAACCATCCACGGAACGCGGATTTTTCGCCCGGCGGCTCATCGGGCGGCTCGGCGGCGTCCTTGGCGAGCGGCATGTCGGCTTTGGAGCTCGCCTCCGATCTCGGCGGCTCCATTCGCTGGCCGGCCCATTGCTGCGGGCTCTACGGCCTGAAGACGAGCTGGGGCCTCGTCGCCAGCTATGGCCATATCCCGCCGCCGCCCGAGAAGCGCACCGAGCGCGACGCCGATTGCCTGGTCGTCGGGCCGATGGCGCGCTCGGCCGGCGATCTCGATTTGATGCTGAAAATCATCGCCGGCCCGCGCCATGCCGAGCGGCCGGTCTCGTTGCGGCCGGCCCGCGCGCAAAGCGTCAAGGGCCTGCGCGTCGCGCTCTGGGCGAGCGATCCTTTCGCGCCGGCCGACAAAAGCGTGCGCGACAAGGTCGAGGAGGCGGCGCGGCGCCTCGCCGCGCGCGGCGCGATCGTTGACGACCGCGCGCGGCCGGCTCTTCGGTTCAGCGAAGCGTTCGAAGTCTTCGCGCTCTACAACCATGCGGTGATCGGCTGGGGCTTGCCGGGGCCGCTGCGAGACAAGATCGCCGCGACGGCGCCGCGCTATAAGCGCGGCGATCTCTCGCATCGGGCTTTGCAGGCGCGCGGCGTGCGCATCACGCCGGGCGACTATCGCGATCTCGAATTGCGCCGCCGCAAACTGCAGGCCCATTGGGCGCGGTTTTTCGAGCGCTACGATGTCGTCCTCTGCCCGCCGGCGCCGGTCGGGCCGATCCGCCACGACCATGCGCCCGACATTCATAAACGAAAGCTGATCGTCGACGGAGAGGAGCGTCCGTACCTTGATTTTCTCGTCTGGTCGTCGCTGGCGAGCGGCGCCGGACTGCCGGCGGCGGTCGCCCCGGTCGGGCTCGGGCCGGACGATCTGCCGCGCGGCGCCCAGATCATCGCTGCGATGGGCGAAGACCTCACCGCCACCGCCGTCGCGGCGATGATTGGCGCGGCTTAGGTTGTAGCCGCGGTCGCCGACCGCGGCCCCGGCTCGGAGCCGCCGGTCGACGACCGCGGCTACAGCGCGGCCGCTTCTTTTAATACGTCGCCCGCCCGCCCGACACGTCGAACGCCGCGCCCGTGGTGAACGAGCATTCCTCGCTCGCCAGCCAGCAGATGATCGCCGCCATCTCGTCGACCGTGCCGAAGCGCTCCATCGGGATTTTCGAGCGCATATAGTCGATATGGGCCTGGCTGACCTGGGCGAGGATCGGCGTATCGACCGTCGCCGGCGTGATGCAATTGACGGTGACGCCGGTCTTGGCGAGCTCCTTGCCGAGCGACTTGGTGAGGCCGATCACCGCCGCCTTCGAGGCCGAATAGGCCGAGGCGGTCGGATTGCCTTCCTTGCCGGCGATCGAGGCGACGTTGACGATGCGGCCATAGCCGCGCTTGGTCATGTAAGGCGCGACATAGCGGTTGCAGTAGAAGAGCCCGTTGAGATTGATGTCGAGGACGCGCTTCCATTCCTCGATCGGGTAATCGACGACCAGCGCGTTCTTGCCGGCGATTCCGGCCGAGCAGACGAGCGCGTCGATCCGGCCCAAAGCCTCGTTGGCGGCGCGCGCCGCCTCCTCCACCGCGACCGGGTTGGCGACGTCGAGCCGGAAAATGTGCGTTTTCGGCCCGAGCGAGGCTTTGGCCGCATCGAGCCGGGCCTGGTCGGCGTCCCACAGCGCGACTGTCGCGCCCTCGCTGGCGAAACGCTCGGCGGCCTTGAGCCCGATCCCCGACGCGCCGCCAGTGACAATGACGCCGCGGCCGACATAACGTTGCATCGAGGACATGGGGACGTTTCCTTAAGGGTTGTGATCGGGCGACCAGTCTATCGGCTGCGCGGACGCTCGTCACGGCGCCGGGTTGACGCCGCCGCCGCCCGAGACGACAAGTTTTTGCCGCCCGGCCGCTTCGGCCGGAGGACCGCGTCGGGAATTCGCCGTTGAAACCGCTCGAAGGCCTCAAAGTACTCGAACTCGCCCGCATTCTCGCCGGGCCCTGGGCCGGCCAGACGCTCGCCGATCTCGGCGCGGAGGTGATCAAGGTCGAGCGGCCGGGGGCGGGCGACGACACGCGCGGCTGGGGCCCGCCTTTCGTCGCCGGCGCCGATGGCGGGCGCGGCGACGCCGCCTATTACCATGCCTGCAATCGCGGCAAGCGCTCGGTGGCGATCGATTTCGAGCGGCCGGAAGGGCAGGCGATCGTCCGCCGGCTCGCCGCCCGGGCCGATGTCGTGATCGAGAATTTCAAGACCGGCGGCCTCGTCAAATACGGCCTCGATTATCCGAGCCTGAAGGCGCTCAACCCGCGGCTCGTCTATTGCTCGATCACCGGCTTCGGCCAGACCGGGCCCTACGCCAAGCGCGCCGGCTACGATTTCATGGTCCAGGGCATGGGCGGGATCATGGACTTGACCGGCGAGCCGGACGGCGAGCCGCAAAAGCCCGGCGTCGCTTATGCCGACATTTTCTGCGGCCTCTATTCGGTGATCGCGATCCAGGCGGCTTTGGCGCGCCGCGCGGCGACCGGCGAAGGCGCCTATATCGATATGGCGCTGATGGACGCGCAGGTCGCGGTCCTCGCCAATCAGGCGCTGAATTTCCTTGTCTCGGGCGTTGCGCCGCGCCGGCTCGGCAACGCTCATCCCAACCTCGTTCCGTACCAGGTGTTCAAAGTCGCCGACGGCCATATCATCATTGCGACCGGCAATGACCGCCAGACGCGCGATCTCTGCCGCGTGCTCGGCGTCGAAGAGCTTGCCGGCGATCCGCGCTTCCTGCGCAATTCCGACCGCATCGCCCATCGCGAGGTTTTCATCGCCTTGCTCGAAGAGCGGACGCGAACCTTCCGCGCCGCCGAGCTCCTGGCGGCTTTGGAGAAGGCGGTGGTGCCGGCCGGGCCGATCAATTCGGTTGCGCAAGT
>DATGLU010000854.1:0-2551 GCA_035294045.1 Roseiarcus sp.
TTCTCGCCTATGACGACCGTATCGAGGTTCCCGAGGGCTTCACGCCTGTCCTCAAGCAGAGGAACCATCCGATTTTCACCGGCTTGGACGAGGCTTGGCCGGGCCTGCTGGGGTTCAACGAGGTCAAAGCCAAACCGGGCGCCGAAGTGCTGGCGACCGCGTCGGCTGAATACGGCGAAAAGCCGCTACTGGTTGCGGGCGCGTTCGGCAAAGGGCGCACATTGGCATGGACGTCGGATATCGGGCCGCATTGGCTGCCGAACGACTTTGCGGCTTGGGACGGCTATGGCCGGTTATGGCTACAGGCGCTCGAATGGCTGGTCGGCGCGCGCTGACCATGCGGAGAAGTGGCGATGGGTCGCATCGTCAGGGACGCCTCGAGGCGCCCAATTCGCTGCGCCGCCACGCGGCCGGGGATATGCCGACGGCGCGCTTGAATTCCCGGCTGAAATGATAGACGTCGCAGAAGCCGCAAGTCTCGGCGATTTCGGCGAGCGCCGCCGGGCTCTGGGTGATCAGCGATTGGGCAAGGATGAGACGCTCGCGCTGCAGCCACTGGCGCGGACTGGCGCGCAAATATTTGCGAAACAATCGCCTGATCTGCGAAGGGCTCAGCTCGGTCAGCGCCTCAATTTCGCGAGCGCTCCATCGGCGGCGCAGGTTTCGGCGCATCGCGGTAACGATCTTCGTGAGCGCTTGTGGCGCGCCCGCGGCGTCCGACGCCGAGAGGGCGCGGTCGACGATCAGTAAAAATTCGCCGACGAGATGGTTGAGGCGCAGATCAAGGCCAAGCTCGCGCCGGCGCATCGCGAGGAACAAGCGATCGAACCAGGACGAAAGATTGGCGCTTTCGGGCATCGCGACGCGCGGCGGACCATCGCCGAACAGCTTCTGGCGCAACGCCGCGGGGTTCGGCCCATCGAGCCGCAGCCACAGAAGGGTCCAGGGCGCGCGCGGGTTGGCGCGATGGGCGTGCGGCGCTTCATTGGCGATCCAGGCGAGTTGGCCTGACTGCAGGTCAAGCTTCTGGCCCAGCGTCTCGACGGTTCCGGCGCCGGAGATACAGTAGAGGATATCCTGCCCGGTATGGCTCGCGCGTTCGATTCCGTAGTCGGGTCCCGCCGCGACTTTCCCCGCGCGCAACACGCTAAATGCGCTGAGCGTCCAGCCCGCCTCGGGAACGTAGTGCAAGCTTTCAATGAACCGCGTTCCAGCAGCCATGCGCGTTTTATACAAAAGAAGGCGTCTTCTGTCCATTTTGTCGCAGAGGGCGCCGCCATAGCCTGACCGTAACGAATGCAGGAATCGACTGGATTGCGCGCCGCCGAACGCCCGGGCGCGCAAACCGGGGAAGAGGAGGAAATCGGACGATGACGCTCGCAATGACCCAGGAGGAATTGGCCCGCTACGCGCGCGACGGCTACATCCTGCGCCGGGGCCTGCTCGGCGCCGACGAAGTCGCCAAATTCCGCAATCACGCGCGCGCGCAGCTCGAGAAGGAGCAACGCGCCGGCGCGGTGATGACGAAGGGCGACAAAGAGGGAAAGGCCACCCTTCTCAAAATGTGGACCAAGGCCGAGGACGATCAGTACGGCCTGCTCGCCCGCGACGAGCGCATGGTCGACCTCGCTCAGGATGCGATCGGCAAGCCGATCTACCTCTATAGCCATAAGATGACCATGAAGCAGCCGCATGAAGGCGGCGCCTGGGAATGGCATCAGGATTTCGGCTACTGGTACAATTACGGCTGCCTCGCCCCGGATATGATGAGCATCTATGTCGCCTTGGACAAGGCGACGCGCGAGAACGGCTGCCTGCAGGTGCTCAAGGGGTCGCACAAGCTCGGCCGCTTGAACCATATCCGCGAGAACGACCAGACCAATGTGGAGCAGGAGCATCTTGAAGCCGCCCTGAAACGCTTCGAGCTCGTTTATGTCGAGATGGAGGCCGGAGACGTTCTGGTCTTTGACGGGAATCTCTTGCATCGCTCCGACGCGAACCGAACCGACACGTACCGTTGGGGATATATCTGCTCATACAACGCCGTGGAGAACGCGCCGTTCAAGCGGGTGCGCGAATACGGAAATTACGAGGAATTGCGCAAGGTGCCGGCCGGCTCGTTTCGCATGGCGTCCTGATCGCGTTGCGCCTGCTAGACCCGAGCTCGCGCAAAGCATTTGGCGCTCGCGCGGGGACGTTTAGCGGATTGAGAATAGGGAGGTCATGACGCCGGCGCAGCGTCCGCCTCGCCAGGAGGAGAGAATGGCGGATACGGCCCGGACCGGCGCAGGCGCGCCAGCCTTGGACCGCTTTACGCCGTCGCGCCTGCTCAGGGCGCGCGAAGCGGGCGTATTTTGCGCGCTTCTCGCGCTATGCCTGTTCCTGACCTTCGCGACCTCGGGCTTTTTGACCTCGATCAATCTTTTCAATGTCGGCCGACAGATTTCGCTTCTGGGGATCATGTCTGTCGGCATGACCTTCGTGCTGATTTCAGGAGAGGTCGATCTCTCGGTCGGATCGACCTACGCCTTTGCCGGCCTTACGGCCGGCA
>DATGLU010000855.1:0-7268 GCA_035294045.1 Roseiarcus sp.
CATGGCCAAGGCCAGCGCTGGTACGAGCTCAAGCTCGTCGGCTTCGAGAGCCATGCCGGCTCGACGCCGATGCCGCGTCGCAAGGACGCGCTGCTCGGCGCGGCGCGCATTGTGGAGCTGGTCAACAAGATCGGCCTGTCGAAAGCGCCGCTCGGCGTCTCGACCGTCGGCATGCTCAATCCATACCCGAATTCGCGCAACGTCATTCCCGGCGAAGTGTTCATGACCTGCGAATTCCGCCATCCGATCGACGAGACGCTGTCGGATATGGACGCTCAGCTTAAGGCGGGGGTTGAGGAGATCTGCAAGAAAATCGGCCTGACCTACGATTTGAAGCAGGTCTTCTACTACGCCCCGGTCGCTTTCGATCAAGGCTGCGTCGCGGCGGTGCGGCGCGCCGCCAAGCACCTTGGCCTTTCGCATCGCGACATTGTCTCCGGCGCCGGGCACGATGCTTGCTACATCGCCCGGGTTGCGCCGACCTCGATGATCTTCACGCCCTGCGTCGATGGCGTCAGCCACAATGAGAGCGAGGAGATCAGCCAGGAATGGGCGACCGCCGGCGCCAATGTGCTGATGCATGCGGTGCTGGAGAAGGCGGAGATCGTCGCGTGAGGTCGAGCCAAAGCGGTTGACGATTGAGAATTGGAACGAATGACCGTCATTGCGAGGAGCGAAGCGACGAAGCAATCCAGGAACCGCCGAAGCTCCTGGATTGCTTCGCTTCGCTCGCAATGACGGGCGCGTTCAGAGGAATTGTGCGAGGAGCTTGAAATCATGTCGCTCGTCATCAAGGACGGAACGGTGGTCGCCGCCGACCGCACCTACAAGGCCGACGTGCTCGTCGAGGGCGAGAAGATCGCGGCGATCGGCCCCAATCTCAAGGGCGACACGACGCTCGACGGAACCGATTGCTTCGTCATGCCCGGCGGCATCGATCCGCATACCCATCTCGAAATGCCGTTCATGGGAACGACATCGGCGGATCATTACGAAAGCGGCACCAAGGCGGCTTTGTCCGGCGGCACGACCATGGTCGTCGACTTCTGCATTCCCGGCAATGGCCAGCCCTTGATGGACGCCTGGGCCGAATGGGACAAGAAATCCAAGACCGCCTGCTCGGATTATGCGTACCACATGTGCATCACCTATTGGTCGGACAAGGTGCGCGAGGAGATGGGCAAGGTCGTCGAAAAGGGCGTGACGACCTTCAAGCATTTCATGGCCTATAAGGGCGCGCTGATGGTCAATGACGAGGAAATGTTCGCCTCGTTCCAGCGCTGCGCCGAGCTCGGCGCCATGCCGCTCGTCCATGCCGAGAATGGCGACGTCGTCGCCATGCTGCAGCAGAAATACCTGAAGGCCGGCATTACCGGTCCCGAGGGCCATGCCCTGTCGCGACCGCCGGAAGTCGAAGGCGAAGCCGCCAACCGGGCGATCATGATCGCCGACCAGGCCGGCTGCCCGCTTTACATCGTGCACGTCTCCTGCATCCAAGCGCATGAGGCGATCCGCCGGGCGCGCGCCAAGGGCATGCGGGTCTTCGGCGAGCCGCTGATCCAGCATCTCGTCCTCGACGAGAGCGAATATTACAACAAGGACTGGACGCATGCGGCGCGGCGGGTGATGTCGCCGCCCTTCCGCGACAAGAAGAACCAGGACGATCTCTGGAACGGGTTGCGCGCCGGCTCGCTGCACGTCGTCGCGACCGACCATTGCGCCTTCACCACCCAGCAGAAGATGTTCGGCAAGGACGACTTCACCAAAATCCCGAACGGCACCGGCGGGCTCGAAGACCGCATGCCGGTCCTGTGGACCTATGGCGTCGGCACCGGGCGTCTGACGATGAACGAGTTCGTCGCCGCCACCTCGACCAATATCGCGCGCATCCTCAATCTTTATCCGAAGAAGGGCGCGATCCTGCCGGGCGCCGACGCCGACATCGTCGTCTGGGACCCGAAAGCGACCAAGACCATCTCCGCCAAGACGCAGATTTCGGTGATCGACTACAACGTGTTTGAGGGAGTCAAGGTCAAGGGCCTGCCGCGCTTCACGCTGTCGCGCGGCGAGGTGCCGTGGCGCGACGGCACGCTGCAGGTCGAGCCGGGCCGCGGCAAATTCGTCAGGCGCGATCCGTTCCCGCCCGAAGCCCGCGCGCTGGCGGCATGGAAGAAGCATACTGAAGCAAAGGGCGTCGCCCGATGATCAGCCGCGCGGCGCTGGGAGCGTCATGCTGAGCCCGATCGTTAAGCAGCCGCAAAGCGTCGCCGCCGAGCGAGTCATCGACGTCGTCGATCTGTCCCTGACTTTCGAAACGGCGGACGGGCCGGTTCAGGCGCTGAGCGAGATCGACCTCGCGGTCGAGCGCGGCGAGTTCGTCTCGTTCATCGGGCCGTCGGGTTGCGGCAAGACGACGCTTCTGCGCGCCATCGCCGATCTCGAAACGCCGACCGGCGGCGCGATCCGCGTCAATGGCATGAGCCCCGCCGAGGCGCGCGCCAAGCGCGCCTACGGCTATGTCTTCCAGGCGCCCGCGCTCTATCCCTGGCGCACGGTCGCGCGCAACATCGCCCTGCCGCTCGAAATCATGGGCTTCGACAAGAAGGAGCGCGACGAGCGCGTCGCCAAGGGGCTCGACCTCGTCAACCTCGCCGGCTTCGGCAAGAAATTCCCCTGGCAGCTCTCCGGCGGCATGCAGCAGCGCGCCTCGATCGCCAGAGCCCTATCCTTCGATCCCGATCTTCTGCTGATGGACGAGCCGTTCGGCGCGCTCGACGAGATCGTCCGCGACAAGCTCAACGAGCAATTGCTGCGCCTTTGGGACAAGACGCAGAAGACCGTGCTGTTCGTCACCCATTCGATCCCCGAGGCGGTGTTCCTGTCGACCAAGATCGTCGTGATGTCGCCGCGGCCGGGCCGCGTCCATGACGTGATCGATTGCGGTTTCCCGCGCGGCCGCACGCTCGACATCCGCGAGACGCCGGAATTCCTGGAAGTCGCCAACCGCGTGCGCCACGGCCTGCGGGAGGGGCATTCCTATGCGGATTGAGCGCGGGGAAATCCCTTCTCCCCGCTCCGCGGGGAGAAGGTGGCGCGAAGCGCCGGATGAGGGGCTGCGCCGCGGCGGGGGATTGGCGTCGTCCGCGCGGCAAGGCGCCGAGCGACCAAAGATATCCAGTCACAGGGAGCGAAGCGAAGCGGCAACGGAAACGCTTCAAACCAGGCGCATTCCGAAGAGCGCCAATCGGCGAGCGCGGCGCCGCCCCTCATCCGGCCGCTTCGCGGCCATCTTCTCCCCGCTTTGCGGGGAGAAGGGATTTGCGGCTCTCGTCCGATGAAGCACGTCCTGCCTGTCGCCATCATCGTCGCCGCAATCATCGCCCTTTGGTACGTCGCGTGCCTCTTCATGAACGCGCAATTGCAGCGCGATCTTTTCGCCAATACGGACAATACGACCTATTCGCTTTCCGATTTCGTGACCGCCGAATGGAACATGGAGCGACCCAAGCTGCCGGCGCCGCACCAGATCGTCGCCGAGCTCGACCATACGATTTTCGGCTTGGCGCCGTCCTCCAAGCGCAGCCTCGTCTATCACGCCGGCATCACCTTGCAGGAAACCATCCTCGGCTTCGTCATCGGCTCGGCTTTGGGCATTCTTCTCGCCGTGCTGGTCGTCCACTTGCGCGGCCTCGACCGATCGCTGATGCCCTGGATCGTCGCCTCGCAGACCATCCCGATCATCGCGCTCGCGCCGATGATCGTCGTCATTCTCAATCAGTTCGACATTACCGGCGTCTTGCCCAAGGCGGTGATCGCCGCCTATCTGTCCTTCTTCCCGGTCACGGTCGGCATGGTCAAAGGCCTGCGCTCGCCCGATCCTTTGCAGCTCGATTTGATGCGCACCTATTCGGCGACGCGCATGCAGACCTTCTTCAAATTGCGCGCGCCGGCCAGCGCGCCTTTCTTCTTCGCCAGCATGAAAGTCGCGGTCGCGGCGGCTCTGGTCGGCGCGGTGGTGGCGGAAGTCACCAAGAGCGAGGATGGCGGGCTCGGCGCCCGTCTCCTCGCCGGCTCCTATTACGGCCAGACCGTGCAGATCTGGGCGGCTCTGTTCGCCGCCGCGGCCTGTTCGGCGGCATTGGTCGCGATTGTCGGCCTGGTCGACCGGATCACCGCCCGCCGCATGGGCTATGCGCGATGAGGAGCCGCGCGCTCGCCAATCTCGCCGCGCCGACGCTGTTCGGCCTCGGCGTTCTCGTCTTATGGGAAGCCGTGGTGCGCGGCTTCAACGTCCCGCGGGTCATCTTGCCGGCGCCAAGCGCCATCATCGCCCGGCTCGCCACCTCGGCGCCGACCCTCGTCGCCGATTTTCTGCAAACCATTCAGGGCGTGCTCGCCGGCTATTTCATCGGCTGCGCCGCCGGCCTCATCGTCGCCATCCTGATCGACCGCACGCCTTTCCTGCAGCGCGGCCTGTTGCCGCTCGGCAATCTGGTTTCGGCTTTGCCGATCGTCGGCATCGCGCCGATCATGGTCATGTGGTTCGGCTTCGACTGGCAATCGAAAGCCGCGGTTGTGGTCGTGATGACCTTCTTCCCGATGCTGGTCAACGCCGTCGCCGGCCTGGCCTCGGCCGGGCCGATGGAGCGCGATCTGATGAAGACCTATGGCGCGACCTATGGCCAGACCCTGACCAAGCTGCGCCTGCAAGCGGCCTTGCCCTTCATCTTCAATGCGCTGAAGATCAATTCGACGCTGGCGATGATCGGGGCGATCGTCGCCGAATTTTTCGGCACCCCGGTCGTCGGCATGGGCTTTCGCATCAATACCGAGGTTGGACGCATGAACATCGACATGGTCTGGGCGACGATCGTCGTCGCCGCCGTGACCGGCTCGCTGTTCTATGGCGTTGTTGCGCTGATCGAGCGCCAAGTCACGTTCTGGCATGCATCCTACCGCCAGAGACCCGCGTGAGGAGCCAAGGAGGGAGAGGTACAGATGAAGAAAATGATTTTTGGTCTGATGGCGACGACGGCTCTTATCGCCGCCGGCGCCGCGCATGCGGCGGATAAGGTGACGCTGCAGCTCAAATGGGTGACCCAGGCGCAATTCGCCGGCTACTATGTCGCCAAGGACAAGGGCTACTACAAGGACGAGAATCTCGACGTGACGATCAAGCCCGGCGGGCCGGATATCGCGCCGGTGCAGGTGATCGCCGGCGGCGGCGCCGATGTCGTCGTCGATTGGATGCCGGATGCGCTCTCGGCGCGCGAGAAAGGCGTGCCGCTGGTCAATATCGCCCAGCCCTTCAAGCATTCGGGGCTTGAATTGACCTGCTTGGCTTCGACCGGAATCAAGACGCCGGCCGACCTCAAGAATCGCACCCTCGGCGTCTGGTTCTACGGCAACGAATATCCATTCCTGAATTGGATGGGCAAGCTCGGCTATAAGACCGACGGCTCGCCGGGCGGCGTCAAGGTGCTCAAGCAGGGCTTCAATGTCGATCCGCTGCTGCAGAAGCAGGCCGATTGCATCTCGACCATGACCTATAACGAATATTGGCAGGTCATCGACGCCGGCTACAAGCCAAGCCAGCTCGTCGTCTTCAAATACGAAGACGAGGGGGTCGCGACGCTCGAGGACGGCCTCTATGTGATGCAGGACAAGCTCAAGGATCCGGCCTTTGTCGACAAGATGGCGCGATTCGTGCGCGCCTCGATGAAGGGCTGGGCCTGGGCGCGCGCCAATTCCGACGCCGCGGCCAAGATCGTGCTCGACAATGACGCGACCGGCGCGCAGACGGAGCATCACCAGAAGCAGATGATGAGCGAGATCAACAAGCTCACCGAAGGCACCGACGGCAAGCTCGACAAGGCCGATTACGAGCGCACGGTCAAGACGCTGCTGACCGGCGGCTCGGAGCCGGTCATCACCAAGGAGCCGACGGACGCCTATACGTACGCCGTTACCGATAAGGCGTTGGCGAAGTAAGCCGCTCCGCTTTGGAGGGGGCGCGGCGCAGCGATGCGCCGCGCCCGCGTTACCACCCCGGCCGGAAACTGGTCCAACAGCCAGTTTCTTTCACCAAAACTCTTGCTAGCAAGGAAGCGATCGTCGCGCGGTGAGGCTAACGCTCGCAAGCCATAGCTCGCGCCTGAAGACTATTTATCTGAACTCGCTTGGCGCCAAGCGGGTATGGTCCTGATTTGCCGACTTTCGACGCCGAGTGCCTAATGCGATAAAGGCCTAAATTCCGCAACCCACGGCGCGACCCTCATATTGTTTTTTGGCCGCGATGAGCGGCGCGAGATGCGCCTGGCTCTCCTTATCGCCACATTTGTTTTCGCGCAGAAAGGTAATTGTAAAGTCGAGTGATTGAATGATAGATCTGTAATGCGAGCACGTATCCGCTGCTAGATTAGCATGGCCAGTTTTAATCAAAGCGCCGGGCGGTAGCTTTTCTTTTTCACTATGAAATCTGTTGATCGCGGCGTGGAATGGCGCCCAGCAGCTGCTGGCCGCGGCAGGAGGCGCGCCTATCACAGGAGCTAGCCCTGCGACCACGAAAGCTTTGATTTTTTCTCTCATCGGGAGCCCCCATCAAAATCGTCTGAGGGATTCAGAGGGCCGCCTTACTTGACGGCCTCTTTGACTTTTTAGATTAGCTTAAAACCGCCTTCAACCCCCGGCGCCTGGAGCCAGGTCATCACAGACCGGCGCTTAAACTGACGTCGCCACCGATAAGGGCGTTGGCGAAGTAGCTCACATCGTTCGGCGATTTCGAGTGCGGCGCAGCAATGCGCCGCGCTTTTTCATGCTGAGCCGCTGTCGGCGTCGGCGAAATCACTCCGCCGGCGCGCGGTCGGCGGGCGCGCCGGCTATGGCGGTCTGCGGCCTGCCTTTGGCGGTGGCGGCGCGCCGGCGCCGCTGGACGAGATACTGGTCGGCCAGCACGCCGATCAGGATCACCGTTCCCATAACCGCGAAATTCAGCGAGCTCGGAATGCCGAGCAGGTTGACGAGATTCTGCAGCACCTGGAGTAGGACCGTTCCGAGCACGACGCCGATGATCGAACCCTCGCCGCCGCGCAGCGAGCAGCCGCCAAGGACCGCGGCCGCGATGGCGTAGAGCTCGTAGAACGACCCATGCACCGCCGGCGAGATCGAGCGCGTGTACATGGCGATGAGGATCGCCGCGAGGGCCGTCAACCCGCCGCAGATGATATAGGAGGAGATGACCACCCGATCGGAGCTGATGCCGGAATAGC
>DATGLU010000856.1:0-3731 GCA_035294045.1 Roseiarcus sp.
CTCCGCGTCAATCGACCCTGTTGGTCGGCCCCTCCGGCGCAGGCAAATCGACGCTGTTTCGCGCCATTGCCGGCATATGGCCGTTCGGCGCCGGCGCCATTCGCGAGCCGGCCGCCAAAATCATGCTGTTGCCGCAGCGGCCCTATATTCCGCTCGGCACGCTGCGCAACGCCATCGCCTATCCGGCGGACGCTTCGGCGCTCGACGATCGGGAATTGCGTCAGGCGCTGATCACGGTCGGTCTGCCCAATCTCGCCGGCCGGCTCGAAGATCACGACAATTGGCAAATGGCGCTGTCGGGCGGCGAGCAGCAGCGGCTTTCCGCCGCGCGCGCTCTGATCGCCAAGCCGGATTGGCTGTTCCTCGACGAAGCGACCTCGGCGCTCGACGAGGACAGCGAGCGCCGGCTCTATAAGGCGCTGGCCCAGGCGCTTCCCGAGGCGACCCTGGTCTCGATCGGCCATCGCGGCACGCTCGCCGCGCTGCATGCGCGGCGCATCGAAATCGAGCCGCGGGAGGGCGCGGCGGCGGTGGTCAGCGAAGCGCGCGAGCCCGCCTGAAAGTCAGAGCGAGCGGTCGAACTGCAGGGTGCCGCGCGGGCCCTTGACGATCAGTTCGCCATTGACCAGGTCCCAGGTCGGATTGCCGAGCAGCGCGCTGAGGAACCCGGTTTCCAGCGCCATGATCTCCTTGGAGCACTGCTTCTTGGTAAGGGCGACCGGCCCCATCAGCAGGTGCTGCTGCTTGACCGGATAAAGCGTCGCCGACCAGGAATTGCAGCCGGTATAGCCCGAGCCGCGCAAATTGCCGTCGATCTGCAGGCTGATGTCGAGGCCGGGCGGCACCGGCTTGTTGTTGATCGATTTCAGCGACCAGGTCTGGTCGAGCGGAAAGTTCTTGAAGGCCGGGCCGATCGGCTTCGGCGGCTCGTCATTGTCGCGCATCTGGGCGAGCGCGAGCCCGGTCGAGGCGATCACGCCGAGCGCGGCCACGGCGCAAAAAAGAACGCGCTTCATGAGGCAAAACCCCCTTCGAATCCCCCGAACGAACCGGGTATAGCCAGGGGCGCCAATCGGCGCAATCGCCCGGCCCGGCGCGATTCGGTCTCCGCCTGATGCCTTCGCCTTATGGCGCGCAAAGGGCGAAAAGGCGGAGAAATCCGCCGCTTCGCCTGGTTTCCCCACCCTTGCGCGGCGCGCCCGCCCTCCCCACATAGAGCACGCGCGGTCCATCGCGGACGCGCAGCGAGAGGCGTCGCCTGTCGGGGCGTCTTTCGTCCATGTCGCTCACTCGGAGGATATGACTATGCGTAACTACGACTTCTCGCCGCTTTATCGTTCGACGATCGGCTTCGATCGGCTGTTTTCGCTGCTCGATCAATATTCCGGCGTCGATGGCGGCGCGCCGACCTACCCGCCCTACAACATCGAACGCACGGGCGAGAATGCCTACCGGATCACGATCGCCGTCGCTGGCTTCAGCGAGGACGAATTGTCGGTGGAGACCCGGGAAAACACCCTGACCGTTCGCGGCTCGAAGGAAGGCGCGGCCAAGGCCGAGGCTGACAAGCGCGAAGTCCTGTATCAAGGCATCGCGGCGCGGGCGTTCGAGCGGCGCTTCCAGCTTGCCGACCACGTCCAGGCGACCGGCGCTTCGGTCGTGAACGGCCTGCTGCACATCGACCTCGTGCGCGAAGTGCCCGAGGCGCAGAAGCCCCGGACGATCCCGATTGGCAAGGAGAACGCCAAGACGATCGAGGGCGGCGTTGCGGCCAAACAGGCTGCGTAAGCCGGCTTGCTTAAACGAAGGGCGCCCAGCGGGCGCCCTTTTTTTGCGGCGACAATCGGGCTTTCAATCAATCGAGCGGCGTGACCGGCACGTCGTTGATCGCCGCGGGCTTGGTTTTCTTGCTCGCCGGCGCCGCCGGAGCGGCGGGCGCGGCCGGCAGCGACGGCGCGGGCGCGGCCTTCGGCTCGGGGGCCGGGGCCGCCGCGTCGGCATGAGCCGGCTGCTTGGCTTCAGGCGCCGGGGCGTTCGGCGCCGGCTGCTGCGGCACGGGCGTCAGCTCGATCTTTTTATGCCTGGCCTGCGGCTTGACTTTAGGCTTCTCCTCGTTCGGCACCGAAAAGATGTTCGGGCTCGGCGCCTCTTCGCTGCGCGCCACCGATTGGCCGTAGGTGATCACTGCGGGCGGCGAATAAGCCCCCTCGCCGTTCGGCTCGCCCATATCGGCCGGAGGCCGCTGCGCGTAGTCGTAATAGCGCGGCGGCGCGCCCATGCGGAAGCGCTGGACGATCCTGCCGCTCTCGGCGTCGATGATCAGCCGCTGGCGCACGCCGCGCGGCCCTTCGACATCCGCGACATAGACGCCGCCATTGCGATGGAGCGGACGAGTTAGAGCGAGGCCTCGATCTTCAAGCATGCCTTGCACGTCGCCGGGATCGAGACCTTCATTGTGGAAGAGGAAGTTGAAGAATTGGGCGTGAGCGGCCGGTGCGGAAAGCGCGAGAAAACCGCCAACGATCAAAGCCGTCGCGAACGGCTTGCGCGCGAGGGCGAACTCGAAGAGCATGGGCGTCAACTCCGTCGCACCGCTAAACCGACCAACGCCGCCCAATGTTCATAAAAAATTGCGGCGAGGTCGCGGCGCTTATTTCTACCGCAATTTATCGACCTCTCGCTAGGGCTCCCCGCAATGCGCTTTTACGATCGAGGTTAATTGATCGATCTCGGCGTCGCTGGTCTCGAACGAGCAGACGAGCCGGAGAAACGCCTCGCCCGGGCGCGGTGCCCGCTCCAGCGCAACGGCGCGTGACGTCCATTCGTAGAGGCGCGCGCCCGCCGCCTGGAGCGGCGCGACCACGGCCCGCGGCGCAATCGCAAAGACCTCGTTGATCTGAGCCGGCCAGGCGAGGCGAACGCCGGGGAGCGCCGCGAGGCCGCGCGCCAGGCGCTCGGCGGCGCGATTGGCGCGCCGCGCGAGAGCGAGCCAGAGATCGTCCTTCAAATAGGCGTTCATTTGCGCGCCGAGGAAGCGGCCCTTGGACAAAGTATGGCCGCCGCGCTTGCGCTGGAACGCGAAGGCCTCGGCCTTGCCCCGGTCGAAAAAGATCACCGCCTCGCAGGCCAGGGCGCCGTTCTTCGTCGCCCCGAAGGAGAGAACGTCAATTCCGGCCCGCCAGGACATGTCGGCCGGCGCGCAGCCAAGCGCGACCAGGGAATTGGCGAAACGGGCGCCGTCCATATGGGTGGCGAGGCCATGGCTTCGGGAAAGATCGGTCAGCGCGGCGATCTCGTCGAGCGAATAGATCGTCCCCGCCTCGGTCGCTTGCGACAGCGACAAAGCGCCGGGCTGGACGGACTTGACCAGGCCGCGCGGGAACCGCGCGAGCGTCTCCTTAAGCGTCGCTGGGGTGATCTTGCCGCCTTCGCCAGGAATGCCGACCAGCTTGGCGCCGCCGGTGAAGAATTCCGGCGCGCCGCATTCGTCGTCGTGAATGTGCGATTCCTCGTGGCAGAAAACCGCGCTCCACGGCGAAGCGAGCGCGCCGAGGGCGAGCGCATTGGCGCCCGTCCCGGTCGCCACCAGGAAGACGGCGGCGTCTCGTTCGAAAACCTCGCAGAGTCGCGCCTCGGCCGCCTTCGTCTGTTCATCGGCGCCGTAAGCGGCGGCGACGCCGCGGCTCGCCGCGACAAGCGCTTCGAGAATTTCCGGCGCGGCGCCGGCGCCA
>DATGLU010000857.1:0-3166 GCA_035294045.1 Roseiarcus sp.
ATGCATGGCAGCAGCGCCTATCCGGGCATCAAGGAGCAGGGAAACGCCGTCGTCAAAATGAACGAGGACGGCACTGTCACCTTGTTGACCGGGACGGCCGGGCTCGGTACCGGCGCGCATACGGCGCTGTCGCAGATCGTCGCCGAGGAGATCGGCGTTCCCTTTGAAGCCGTCTCGGTGGTGCAAGGCGACACCGATGTCGTCCCTTGGGACATCGGCGCCTTCGCCAGCCACACGACCTATATGGGCGGCCGCGCGGCGCAGATCGCGGCGGCGGAAGTCAAGCGGCAGGTGCTCGACCACGTCGCGCCCAAGCTCGGCGCGCGGCCAGAGGATTGCGTCATCCGCGACGGGGTCATCCTCGCCGTCGGGACCAACCGCAGTCTCAGCCTGCGCGAAGCGGTCGCGCCGGCCAAGGGCATGCCGGCCGCCCAACTCATCGGCGTCGGCACCTATTCGCCGCGCAAGTCCTACTCCTTCGCGGCGCATTTCGTGGAGGTCGAAGTCGATACCGAAACCGGCGAGATCGCGGTGATTCAGGTCGTACCGGTTCATGAGATCGGCCGGGTGATTCACCCGGTCGCGGCGCAAGGCCAGATCGAGGGCGGCATTCAGCAAGGAATCGGTCACACGCTGAGCGAAGATTACCAGATCGATATGAAGACCGGCCGGTCGCTCAATCCCAGCTTTGTCGACTACAAGATGCCGCTCGCCATGGATATGCCGCCAATCCGCACGATCATTCTCGAGACCGCGCCGGATCCCGGCGGTCCCTATGGCGCGAAAGGGGTCGGCGAAGATCCCATCATCGCGATCGGCCCGGCCATCGCCAACGCCGTGGCCCACGCGATCGGCGTACGGTTCAGGCATTACCCGATCACGCCGGAGCAGGTGCTCGCCGCGTTGCGGGACAAGAGAAGCGGAGCTCAGTGATTCCATGCAGGCCTATGAAATTCCGCAGCCGAAAATCCCGGTGACGATCCTGACCGGGTTTCTTGGCGCCGGCAAAACCACGCTGCTGAATCACATTCTCACCGAGAATCACGGCCATCGGATCGCCGTGATCGAGAACGAATTCGGCGAGGTGGATGTCGATTCCGACCTCGTCGTCGCCTCCGAGGAAGAGATTTTCCAGATGCAGAACGGCTGCATCTGCTGCCTTGTCGACGTGCGGAACGATCTCCTCGCCATCTTAAGAAAGCTGCTGGCGCGCAAGGACCGGTTCGAGCGAATTCTCGTCGAGACGAGCGGTCTCGCCGATCCGACCCCGGTCGCGACGGCTTTTTTTGTCGACAAGGAGATCGGCGAGCAGGTGAGCCTCGACGCGATCGTGACGTTGGTCGACGCCAAGCATATCGCGCAGCATATCCACGATCCGGTTTTGGATGGGCGCGACAATCAGGCTGTCGATCAAATCGTCGCCGCGGATCGCATCGTCATCAACAAGGTCGACTTGGTCGACGACGAAAAGATCGGTTCGCTCGAAAAGGACGTTCGCAAGCTCAACGAGACGGCGGACATTATCCGCGCCTCGTATGGCAAGATCGACCTCTCCGGCATTCTCGGCGTGAGCGGGTTCGCGCCGTCCTATGTCGCCGATCGCGCCAAGCTGCTCGATCTCGACGACGACCACGACCACGGCCACGATCACCAGCACGATCCGACGGTGGGATCGCAATCCTTCGTCTTCCCTGATGGGCGTTTCGACAGGGATAAGCTTCGGGCGGCTTTAGCGAAGCTGCTCGTCGAGCGCGGCGAGAATATTTTCCGCGCCAAAGGCATTGTCGCCATAGAAGGGGATAGCCGCTTCTACGTTTTGCAGGCCGTGCATAGCCTGCTCGATTTTCGGCCCGATCATCCTTGGGCGAAAGACAAGCCTTATAGTAAGCTGGTTTTCATCGGCCGCAATCTCGTCCGGTCCGATCTGGAGGAGATACTCCGCCGGTGCCTCGCTTGAGGCGCTTGAACCATCGTCGTTGCGAGCGAAGCGAAGCAATCCAGGAGCCTCAGCGTTTCCTGGATTGCTTAGTCGCTTCGCTCCTCGCAATGACGGTCGCGGGGACGCTCAGAATCGCGTCATCGCCTCCTTGACCCGCGCCATGAATTGCCGCCTGGCGCGCTCGGTCGCGGTGTTCAGATGATAGAGCGCGTGATATTCGGCGCGCGCGCCGCCGGTCAGCCAACGAATGTACCTGGTGACCAGCTTTCGCGGCGGATCGGCCATGTACCAGATCATATAGCGCGGGCGGCCATAGGTGACGACGCCGGCGATTTTGCGAATGTTCTTCAAGAGCGGCCGGACATGGCGGGGTTCGCTGATGTCGAAGGCGACGCCCGGCATCAGCACCCGGTCGAAGAAACCTTTCAACATCGCGGGCGGGCCGAAGCACCAGGTCGGAAACTGGATGACGGCGGCCTCCGCTTTTTGCAGTCTGGCGATATAGGGCTCCAAGCCGCGCTGGTTGACGCTCGTATCGTGATAATGGCGCCGTCCGTCCTCGCTCAGGACGGGATTGAAGCCCTCCGCATAGAGGTCGAGGAGATCGACGTCATGACCCGCGGATTTCAGCCCGGCAAGCGCCTCGGCCCGGATCGCGGCATGGAAGCTTTCCGGCAGCGGATGGCAATAGATATAGATGACGCGCATGAGCCCTCATTGCCTCCGACCGATCGTCATTGCGAGGAGCGCAGCGACGAAGCAATCCATTTAGCGCACCGGCCTATGAATGGATTGCTTCGCTTCGCTCGCAATGACGGGGGAGTGTTGTGACGCTGGCGTCGTTTCAGGGCTTTGGCCCTCGTCTTCCGCCCTCCCAGCGTCGCACCAGGCCGGCGTCGATATCGAAAAGATCGAGAACCCGGCCCAGCGTGTGGTCGATCATGTCGGCGAGCGAGGCCGGGCGCGAATAGAAAGCGGGCACAGGCGGAAGGATGATCGCGCCCGCCTCGGTGGCGCTGGCCATGGCGCGGATATGGCCGAGATGGAGCGGCGTCTCGCGCAGCATCAAGACGAGGCGCCGCCTTTCCTTCAACGTCACGTCGGCCGCGCGCGAGAGGAGGTTCGGCGTGACGCCGCTGGCGATCTCGGCCAGCGTCTTGGCGGAGCACGGCGCGACGATCATGCCGGCGGCGCGGAACGAGCCGCTCGAACAGGCCGCGCCGACAT
>DATGLU010000858.1:0-2963 GCA_035294045.1 Roseiarcus sp.
AGCGGCGGCCCCAATTCTTGTCGCCGCCATTGGCGAGGTCGAACAGGCTGGCGCTCGGCACGATCGGCACGCGGAACGGGCCGACCGGATAGCCGCGGCCCATCTCCAAGAGCCGCGCCTGCGCGCCGCCCGCCGCGTCGAGGCCGAAAGCCGAGCCGCCGGAAAGAACGAGCGCGTCGACCGCCGGCACCGTCATCTCCGGCTCGAGCAAAGCGGTGTCGCGCGCCGCCGGCGCGCCGCCGTGAATGGCGACGGAAGCGACCGCCGGCTTGGCGAAGATCACGATGCTGACGCCGGAGGCGATGCGCCCGTCCTCCGCCGCGCCGACCGCGACGCCCTCTAAATCGGTGATGAGGTTGTTCATGTGTCCTTCTGCGTCGTACGCTGATCCTTCGCCGTGTCATTCCCGCGAAAGCGGGAATCCAGTGCGGCCCATCCTGCAAGCGCGGAGGCTCTCTGGATTCCCGCTTTCGCGGGAATGACAACAACGTAAGAGAGCGACCGCTCTTTCGCGGCCTGCGCTTCGCCGTCCTTGCCTTGGCTGCGGTCTTGGCGACCGCCGGCGCGCCGCCGGCGATCGCGGCGTCGAAATCGGCGAGCGCCTCGGCGATCCTGCCCGGCTCGAATTCGAAGGAGCCGATCTCGATCGACGCCGACAAGCTGGTCTATTACGACAAGGAGCAGAAGGCGATCTATTCCGGCAATGTCGTCGCCATCCAGGGCGACAGCAAATTGACCTGCTCCGCCTTGACGATTTTCCTGGCGCGAAACGAAGCGCCGAATGGCGCCTCGAAAGAAAGCGCGAGCGCCGCCGCTTCGGGCGAAGGGCCGAGCGCCTCGACCAGCCAGGTCAAGCGCATGGAGGCGTCCGGCCCGGTGACCGTCGTCTCCAAGACGCAAGTCGCCACCGGCGACCGCGGCGTCTACGACAAGACCGAGAACAAGGTCTGGCTGTTTGGCAATGTCACATTGAGCGACGGCGGCAACGTGACCAAGGGCGACAAGCTCACCTACGACCTGACGACCGGCCAAGCCGTCGTCGAAACCGGCCATTCGACGCAGCGCGTCCACGGCCTCTTCATTCCGAATTCCGACGAAGGCGCCGAGAAGCCTGGGCCAGGAAAGAAACGGCTTCCTGACGGCGCCGCGCCGAAGCCTTAAATCAAGAGCGGTTCAGAAGGGGCGCGCCGCCGAGGAACTTCCAGCTTGAACGACGACTTTGCCTCCGGCGGCGCGAAGCCCCGCGCCTTGGGCGGACGATGGACCGGTTGGGGCGTCACGGGATCGGGCGGCGGCGCGGCGCTGGCGCCGGCCGGCCCGTATGCCGGCTTCGGCGAGAGCCAGCCGGCCGACGACTATGCGCGAAGCGCCGAAACCGGCGCGCTCGCCGTTTACAATCTCGGCAAAAGCTATAGCGGCCGCGCCGTCGTCAAGGATGTCAGCGTCTATGTTCGGCGCGGCGAAGCGGTCGGCCTGCTCGGGCCGAACGGCGCCGGCAAGACCACGGTCTTCTACATGATCACCGGCCTGGTCCGGCCGGACAAAGGCGTGATCGAGCTTGACGGCCATGACGTGACCGCGCTGCCGATGTACCAGCGCGCCCGGCTCGGCATCGGCTACCTGCCGCAGGAGGCGTCGATTTTCCGCGGCCTCAATGTCGAGGACAATATTCGCGCGGTGCTCGAAGTGACAGAACCCAATCGCAAAACGCGCGAGGCGATGCTCGATTCGCTGCTCGAAGAGTTCGACATCGCCCGGTTGCGCAAGTCGCCGTCGATCGCCCTGTCGGGCGGCGAGAGGCGGCGCTGCGAGATCGCCCGCGCCCTCGCCGGCAAGCCCTCGTTCATGCTGCTTGACGAGCCCTTCGCCGGCATCGACCCGATTGCGGTCGGCGACATCCAGGATTTGGTGCGCCATCTCAAAGGGCGCGGCATCGGCGTGCTGATCACCGACCACAATGTCCGCGAGACGCTCGGGCTGATCGACCGGGCTTACATCATCCATAGCGGCCATGTCCTGACCGAAGGCGGCCCGGACGAGATCATCGCCCATCCGGATGTGCGAAGGTTCTATCTCGGCGAGGACTTTAGGATGTGAGGGAGCGCGGCCGGTACTTACTTCGGGAAGCCGCATCGGTCCGGCGCTTTGCGCCGCCTCTCCTGCTTTGCGCAGGGCTGGCCGGGGAAAGCTTGGGACCATTCCCGCGCGCGAGGACAATCTCGCGTCTAGGTTTGTTGGCGCCGGCGGCGCCACGCCGTCCGATCGCCGTCAACCCGCCATAGCGCCTGCAAAAGTACGTGCGAGCCGATGTCCGCTCGTGCGGCGCTATGGCGGGTGCTCCACTTCGTTCCGCCCCTTCGGGTGACGGCGATCGGCCGGCGTGGCCTATTGGCTACCAAGACATTTTGCTGCCGAAACCGGCCGTTCGGCCGTTTCGAGCAGCAAAATGTCTTGGTAGCAAAAAGGCCATCGACGCGTGGACGAGTCAAGGCTCGCGTAGCGAAGCGGAGCGACCGGCGAAGCCGGCTTGGCCTTGACGCGTCCACGCGTCGATGGCAGCGCGGCGGTTGAGAAAATGAAGAACTCGGGAGCGGACGACAGCGCTCCCGAGCTACTTTTCTTCCCCCTCTGAATCATTTTTTGGCTCTGTCACGGTACATTTTTGCTTATCACCGTAGCGATGCCGGTCCATAAAATGATATAAATGTAACCAGACACATCAACGCCGAAATACCGTTGGAGGCAAAACCTTAGCCCCAAGAGAAAGCCGCCCGTCAAAATCATAGTCGGCAAAATTCTCAAAAATAGCGCTCTAAATTCGGCTTTAGATGGAACGCTCACGGCGATGTTCCTCGTCGTCAGGCGACGGGCGCGTACCTTTCGCGTCCTGCGCAGCCCCTTGCATGAAAGGACGACCCGAATCGGATTGATATGCGGGTTGGCCTTCCGGGGGCGGCCGCCCC
>DATGLU010000859.1:0-3471 GCA_035294045.1 Roseiarcus sp.
TCCAATCGACGCTCCAGCGCCACCTGGCCGGAAAGAGATACATAGAGCCCAGATTGCATGAACGTCCCACCGCGCGGCGGCCCAAAGCGCGGCCGGGCGCCGCCCGGCGCGCCGTCGCTTTGCGAAACACCATTCCATCGCCGACTTGCGTGAAGCTGGCGCGCCGCCAGAAAGCCTCGCGCAAGCTCAGCGGCGCAGGTTCGCCTGCGACTTGCGCGTCTGGAGAGCGACTTGAACTTCGTTATCGGCCTGATCATCGCCGTCGGCAGCATTCTTGGCGGCTACGCGGCGCTTGGCGGCCATCTGCAAGTCCTCATGCAGCCGTTCGAATTCGTGATCATCGCCGGTTCGGCGCTGGGGATTTTCGTCGTGGCCAATCCGCTGCCGACGATCAAGGATTGCGGCAAGGCGATTCTAGAGGCGATTTTGGACAAGGCGCCGAAATCGCGCGACTTTCTCGACGTGCTCAGCGTCCTTCATGCGCTGATGCGCGAATTGCGCGGCAAGGCGCGCAACGAGGTCGAGGGCCATTTCGACAATCCGAAGGAATCGGAAATCTTCAAGGCCTATCCCAACCTCCTCGCCAATCACGACGTGACGACGTTCATCTGCGACTATTGCCGGCTGATCATCATCGGCAATGCGCGCACGCATGAGATCGAGGCGCTGATGGACGAGGAGATCGAGACTCTGACCTACGATCGGCTGAAGCCGGTCCACGCCTTGACTCAGATCAGCGACGCGCTGCCCGCGCTCGGCATTGTCGCGGCGGTGCTCGGCGTCATTCATGCGATGGGCGCGCTCGATCAATCGCCTGAATTGCTCGGCGGCCTGATCGGCGCCGCGCTGGTCGGCACGTTTGGCGGCATCTTTCTTTCGTACGGCCTCGTTTCGCCCTTGGCGCAGAAGGTCAAAGTGGTGCGCCGCAAGCAGATGCGGACCTTCACTTTGGTCAAACAGACTCTGCTCGCCTTCATGAACGGAGCCATGCCGCAAGTCGCCGTCGAATTTGGTCGCAAGACCATACCGTCCAAGGAGCGCCCGACCATCGACACGGTCGAGAACGAGACGATCTCCGCCGGCGCGCCCGCCGACGCGGCGATCAAAGAGGCGGCTTAAGCAATGGCGCCCGGCATAGCGGCAGAGCAGGCGCGGCGGCCGCAAGATCCGCTCATCGACCAGTCCAATTTCTCGGTCGAGCGTCTGCCGGGCCTCGCCGTGGTGTTCGACCAGTTCGCCGAGAGCTTGGCGCAGGCTCTCGCGCCGCTCTGTCGCGGCGAAGCCGCCTTTTCCGTGGAGGCTGTCGAGACGAGCGGCCTGTTCGAGACGCTGACCGCCTGCCGCGGCCTCTTGGCGGGAATGCTCTATTGTCCCGATCTCGATGCGCGCGCGACGGCGATTTTCGATCGTCCCTTCGTCGATGCGTTCGCTCATGTCGTCTTCGGCGCGACGCAAGCGCCGCCGGCGCGCCGGGCGGAAAAGCCGGACCGCCCGTTCACCCGGATCGAGAGCCAGCTCGTCGAGAAAGCCTCGCGCGCCGCGGCGCAAGCGCTGTCCGCCGGCTTTGCCGGTTTCACTGAGGCGGCCTTTACGTTTGAGGGCCAGGAGCCGGTCGCCGACGTACAAATTCTCGGCCGGCGCGACATGCCGGTCATCGCCGCCCGCCTGCGCTTTGCGGCGGCCGGCGAAAGCGGCGGATTGCGCATCGTGATTCCGCAGACGACGCTGCTGCCGATACGGCCAAGACTGTCGAAGGATCCGGCGGGCGAAGCGCCGGCCATCGACCCGCGTTGGGCCAAGCAGATGAAAGCCGGCGTGAGCTCGGCTTTGATCCCGATCAATGGCGTGCTCGAAGAGTTCGAGATGACCTTGGGCGACATCGCCGAGCTCGCCGTCGGCCGCGTTCTCGATTTGCGCGGCGACGGCTCGGGCCGGGTTCGGCTCGAAAGCGGCGGCCACAATCTTTTCTGGTGCAAGCTCGTTCAAGGGGAAGGTCGGTACAAGCTGGAGATCGAAGAGCCGATTCAGCCGGAGGAAGGCATGCTCGACGCGGCGCTCGCGAACTAGCGGCTTCGGCCGGCTTTCATCTGCGAGGGAAGCGTCAAACAAAGGCGTTCAATCATGACCGATAGTGAAGAGGCGTACGCCGCCATGGCGGACAAACCTGACGATGCGCCAAAGGATGGCGCCGTCAATTACGAGACCATCCTCAAAATACCCGTGACCGTGCAGGTGGTCCTGGGCACCACGACCATGCCGGTGGCGAGCCTGATGAAGCTCGGCCGCGGCGCCGTCGTCGCGCTCGATCAGCGGGTCGGCGAGCCGGTCAACGTCGTCGTCAACGGCCGGATCGTCGCGCGCGGCGAGGTCGTGGTCGTCGATGAAGCGACATCCCGCTTCGGCGTCTCCCTCACCGAGATCGTCGCCTCATCGAGCGCCGAGAAGGCGGCTTAACAGGACCAAGCCATGAGCGCGATCGCGTCCGCCGAATATCCCGTCCAATCGCGCATGCTGAGCGGCGCAGAGAAGGCGGCCGCGCTGCTCCTCGCCATGGGCAGGCCGCTCGCCGCCCGCCTGTTGAAGCGCTTCGATCAGTTGGAGTTGCGCCAAATCACCCGCGCGGCGGCGCATCTCGGCGCGATCTCCAGCGAGGCGCTCGAAACCCTGGTCGAGGAGTTCACCGAGAATTTCACGATCGGCGCCGATCTCCTCGGCAATGCCGGCGAGGCCGAGCAATTGCTGACCGGCGCCTTGCCGCCGGAGGAAGTCGCCGACATTCTTTCCGACGTCCTCGGCAGCTCGAATTCGGGGCTCTGGGAAAAGCTCGCCAACGCGCCGGAGGCGTCCCTTGCCGCCTATATCGAGAAGGAGCATCCGCAAACCGCCGCCTTCATCCTCGCCAAGGTGAATCCGGCCAGCGCCGCGAAAGTGGTGGCGCTCCTGCCGCGCGATCTGCGCAACGAACTGCTTCTTCGCATGATCGGGCCGGCGGAGGTTTCGGGCGAAGCGTTGAGAATCGTCGAAGCGGCGCTGCAGGAGGATCTCCTGAAGAGCGCCGGCCGCGCGACCGGCGCCGATAGCCGGGCGCGCATCGCCGACATCGTCAACCGGCTGGATCCGAACGAAGTCGAGGATGTGCTGCAGAGCATCGGCGAGGCGCAGCCGAAGGACGCGGCGATCCTGAAAAAGATGCTCTTCACCTTCGACGACCTGGTCAACCTCTCCAATCGCGCCCGGGCGCTTCTCTTCGACAGCGCGCCGACAGAAACGGTGGTCCTCGCGCTTCGCGGCACCGAGGCGGCCTTCCGCGATACGGTCCTTTCCTCCATGGCCTCGCGGGCGCGGCGCCTGGTCGAGAGCGAACTCTCGAACGGCGCCTCCGTGCCGCAGCGCGACATCGTCAAGGCGCGCCGCGCGATCGCCGAGCTCGTGCTCAAAATGGCCCAGCGCGGCGAGATCGAGATCGGCGTC